>JAPPPS010000019.1 GCA_028817405.1 Gammaproteobacteria bacterium | reverse complement strand
CTTTTAAGCGGGAATCCAGAGTCTTTTTTCGATTCCTCGTGGGCTAATTAAAGACTCTGGATTCCGTATCGGAGGAAAACATAGTCGCTACGCTCCTTGTTTTCCAACCGCACGGAATGACGGCCCCCGGCATTTTCGCCGCATCGACCGTCACTGCCGCGCTTAATTCCGCGGCGCGACGGTTTGCACGGCGCGAAGCGCCGTCATTCCCGCAGGTTTTTAAGCGGGAATCCAGAGTCTTTGCTTTTCGTTTGAGGAATATAGTCGCTACGCTTCCTTATTCCTCTACCGCACGGAAAGACGGCGCTTTCCGTATAATCCGCGAATGAATTCGCCCGCCGCCGACACCAACATCGCCAACACCGCCATCGCCAACCCCGACATCGAAACGGTTTGGCGGGGGTTGCGTGGGGAGGTCGAGGCGCAACTGCGGGCGGAGGAAATTCTCGCCGCTTTTATGCGCCCGACGGTGCTGCAGCACCGCTCGTTTGGCGAGGCCTTGGCGGCGTTGTTGGCGCAAAAATTGGCGTGTCCGACGCTGACCGAGCCGGCGTTGCGCGCCATCATCGGGGAAGCGCATGCCGATGCGCCGGCGTTGCTGCGCGCCGCCGTCGACGACCTGCTGGCGTTCTGCGCGCGCGACCCGGCCTGCGACCGGTATTCGCTGCCGTTCCTCTACTACAAGGGCTATCAGGGGCTGCAGATGCACCGCATCGGCCACTGGTTGTGGCGGCGCGGACGGCGCGAGTTGGCGCGTTATATGCAAAGCCGCAGCAGCGAAGTTTTCGGCATGGACATCCACCCGGCGGCGCGCATCGGCCGCGGCATTCTCATCGACCACGCCACTTCATTGGTCATCGGCGAGACCGCGGTGGTCGGCGACAATGTGTCGATGCTGCACGAAGTCACCTTGGGCGGCACCGGCAAGGACAGCGGCGACCGCCACCCGAAAGTCGGCGGCGGCGTGCTCATCGGCGCGGGCGCGAAAATCCTCGGCAATGTGCGCATCGGCGAAGGCGCGAAAATCGGCGCCGGCAGCGTGGTGCTGAGCGATGTGCCGGCGCACAGCACCGTCGCCGGCGTGCCGGCCCGGCCGGTCGGCGCGTGCTTGAGCGACGCGCCGGCGCTGGATATGGACCACACGCTGGAGGGGGATTGAGATGACGGTCGAAGGTCTCGAGTCACGGTATGAGTCACGGTTACCGGCGCGAGGCCATCATTCCGTGCGGTAGAAAAGCATGTCCCGTGCTACGACACGGGATAGGGAGCGCAGCGACCATATTTTTCACCGATACGGAATCCAGAGTCTTTAATTGGGCCGACGAGGAATCGACCAAAAGCAAAGACGCTGGACGCCCGCTCAACAGACTGCGGGCGTGACGGCGGAGGCGACTGCGGGCGTGACGGCGGAGGCGCTGTCGCCGGAATTACGGCCCCTCGCGCCGCCAACTAAAACGACGACCCCGGCTGCTCCAAAAACGCCAATTCCTCCGCACTGGACCGCCGCCCCAAAACCGCGTTGCGGTGGGGAAAGCGGCCGAAACGCGCGATGATGGCGTGGTGGCGGCGGGCGAAATCGAGGTAACCGTCAAACAACTCGCGCTCGGCGGCCGGCGCGGCATCGGCCAACGCCTGATACAAAACCAGCGAGCGTTGTTGGTCGGCCAACGCCTCGCTGTGCTCAAACGGCAAATACGCGAACACGCGCTGGATGGGCGCAAGAAGGCGGTCGTCGCCGCTGTCGACGCCGGATTCCGCCAAACGCAGCGCGAGCGGGTCGCAGGCAAACGCCGCGGCCGCGCCACGGTGGATGTTGCGCGGGAATTGGTCGGCGCAGATAATCAACGCCAACAATCCGCGCGGGGATTCGCGCCACGCGTCTAACCGGCCGGCCGATGCCGCGTCCACGGTGGCGGCGAAACGGTCGGTGATTTCGCGGTCGACGGCGGCGTTTTTCGACCACCACAACGGGGTTTTCTCCGCGGCGATTTCGACCGCGCTGCCGCCGCCATCCGCATCGCCGCGGCCGCGCCCGAACCAGAATTCGAGGACGCTGTCGGCGGTTTCGGTTGTTTGAGCCATGCGCTATTATTGCCAACCGTCCGCGATTTACAATACCGCACCGCCGCCCGCGCTTGACCGATGCCACCGACCCGCCCGCAATTTTTCCGCCGCCGCGACCGCGCGCGCCGCGCCAGATAATGGCGGCGCGCATCTTCCTCGCGGTGGTCGCGCTGGTCGGCGTGATGTGGTATCTCGGCTGGTACCGGCGCGCCAGCCCGGCGCAGCGCAACCGCTCCATCAAAAGCATCCTGCTGTATGGCGTCGCCGCGGCGCTGCTGGTGCTGGTGCTGACCGGGCGCATTCACTGGGTTTTCGCCGCGGTCGGCGCGGTGTTGCCGTGGCTGAACCGCGCGCTGACGGTGCGCCAGTTGTGGAAGACTTTTTCATCGTTTCGGGGCGGCGGCGGCGGCGGCGGAGGCCCCGGCGCGCGGCCCGGCAGCGCGGCGATGGAGGTCGCCGAGGCGTACGAAGTGCTCGGCCTCGCGCCCGGCGCGACCGAGAAAGAAATCATCGACGCGCACCGTCACTTGATGCACAAAATCCACCCCGACCGCGGCGGCTCGGACTACCTCGCGGCGCGCATCAACCAAGCCAAGGAAGTGCTGCTGAAGGCGTTGTAGCGCGGCGACGATGCGGTTTTTACGACAGTGGCGACGGTGGTGGCCGGGGTTGCGGCGCGGCGGCGCGCGACGGTTGGGTGCGCGACGGTTTAGTGCGCGGCCGCTTGGTGCGCGACGGTTGGGTGCGCGGCCGCGGCGGTTTATGTTGCGGCGATTCAGATTCATGTTGCGGCGATTTTTGCTGCGACGATTCGGCGCGTGGCGACTCCTGCGGTGGCGGTTGAGTTTCCGGCGATTCGGAATGCGACGCTTGGATTGGCGGCGATTCGGTTTCAAGCGGCGCGGCGCGCGGCGACGGCGACCGTTGCCCGCGTGGTCGCGGCGCGCGCGGCCGCGGTTTAACTGGATTAACTTGCAGGCGGTGGGGAGGTTTTTTCGGGTCTCAAGTTTCGCCCGTTCCGCCGCTTCCACCGCTTCCACCGCTTCGGCGCGCGCGCCGGGCGCGGATTGGGCGCAACAATTCCGGCAGTGGCGCGCCCAGCAACCGTGGCCGACTTGGCAACTCCGGCAACCGCGGCGACTCCACCGCGCATTCAAACTCGCCGGCGTTTTCCTGGCGACGGCCGCGCTGGCCGCCATCGCGACTTGGCCGGCCGACATCAGCGCGGTCAGCACCGAGCGCGGCGTGTCATGGGGAATCGACCGTCGCGAGTTGGCCGCGGCCATCACCCCGGCCATCGAGTCCAATGTTTATCCGCCGCGCGTCGCGTTGCCGAGCGTCGCCTTGAGCGATGTCTACGCCGGCGCCGGCGAATTGAAATTGCGCGTGCGATACACCATCGACCCGGCCCTGCAACGCGAAGCGCAACGGTTGTTAAGCAAATACCAACCCGACTACGGCGTGTTCGCCGCGCTGGACCCGGACTCGGGCCGGGTGCTGGCGATGGCGAGCAACTCGCGCGCCGGCAACGCCATCGACGGTCCGCGCAACATGACCATGGTCAACAGTTACCCGGCCGCATCGATATCCAAAATTATCACCGCGGTGGCCGCCATCGACGCGCACAAAACCACCCCCGCGAGCATCATTCCGTTCAACGGCAAGACCACCTCGCTGTATAAAAATCATGTGTTCAAGCACCGTGACAACCGCTGGACGCGCAAGTTTTCGTTCGAGGAATCGTTCGCCAAGTCGGTCAACAGCGTGTTCGGCCGGGTCGGCGCGTTGCATGTCGGCGGCGACGCCATGCTCGACGCCGCCGAGCGACTCGGCTTCAACGGCCGGTTCGCCTCCGACTTCGCGTTCGCCAACGGCGCGGTCGAACTCGACCCCGCGGATGAATGGCAGGTGGCGGAAATGGCCTCCGGCTACACCCGCCGCAACACCCTCTCGCCGCTGCACGGCGCGGCGCTGGCCGCGACCGCGCTCAACGGCGGCCACTTGGTCGCGCCGGCGGTGGTGCAATCGGTGCTCGGCCCGCACGGCGTGCCGCTTTACTGGCACGAGACGCCGCTGCGCTCGAAAGTCATGCGCGACGACACTGCGCTTGAATTGAAACGACTCATGCGCGCCACGGTCATCCGCGGCTCGGCGCGCAAATCGTTCAAGGGCTTCCACCGCGGCGCATTCAGAGACGCATTGGTCGGCGGCAAAACCGGCTCGCTGCGCGGCTTGCAACCGAAAGGCGAATACGATTGGTTCGTCGGCTTCGGCGAGTTGGGCGCGCATAAAATCGCGTTCGCCGCGTTGTGCATCAACAAAAAACGGTGGTATGTTAAATCCACCCGATTGGCGCGCGAGTTGCTGGAGTTTTACTTCCGCGAACAACTTGCGCATGGCGACGGCGATGATGATGGCGACGGCGACGGCAACGCATCCGCGTCATGATGTTAAGGAGCGGCGGATGAAACAGTACTTGGACGCGGTCCGGGAAACCCTGGAAAAAGGCACGCGCAAGCCGAACCGCACCGGCGTGGATACGATTTCGACCTTCAACATCAACTACGAAATCGACCTTAGCCGTGGTTTTCCGCTTCTCACCACGAAAGAAATTTCATGGAAGAACATCGTGATTGAAAACTTGTGGTTTCTGTCCGGCAGTACCGACATCGGTTTGCTGAAGAAACACAACTGCAAGTTCTGGGACCCGTGGGCCGACAAAGACGGCAAAGTACCGAGCGCGTACGGCAACTTCTGGCGGCACTTCCCGCTGCCGGACAATCAAAGCAACGACCAAATCAAATACCTCATCGAGCAGTTGCGCGACAATCCGATGAGTCGGCGCATGGTGGTGTCGGCGTGGGCCCCGGGCAACGCGCAGACCAGCAAACTGCCGCCGTGCCATGCGTTGTGGGTGGTGAACGCGCAAGTGGATAAAGACGGCGCGCCGTTTTTGTGTTTGCACTTGACGCAGCGCAGTTGTGATGTCGCGCTCGGCGTGCCGTATAACATCGCGGGTTATGCGTTCTTGTTGGAACTGTTGTCGCGGTTCAGCGGCATCCGCGCCGGCATCTTCGCGCACACCTTAATCGACGCGCACATCTACACCGCCAAAGCCGACGGCACGATGGCCGAATACGACCACATCCCCGGCCTCAAACAACAACTGCAGCGCAAACCGCGCGCACTGCCGTCGCTGGAAATCGACGCCTCGATTCAAACCCTCGACGACATCACCGCGTTGCTGTCGCAGGACACCGACCAAATCATGGCGCGTTTCCAACTGCGCAACTACAACCCGCATCCGGCGATTCAGTTTAAGGTGGCGGTGTAGCAAAATGAACAAGCGAACTCCTTTGCGTGGTGCAATCGCCGCCATGTTGCCGGACAATTCTTTGACAAATGCACGGGTTATCGGAATAAACGATAAATTACCGTGGCATTACAGCGAAGATTTGAAACACTTCAAAAAACGCACAATGGGTAGCGTTATCGTCATGGGACGAGTTACTTGGGAGTCCATTGGCTGTCGAGAGTTGCCTGGTCGGAAAAACGTTGTAATTAGCCGGTCAACAGTGCCCGGTGTGGAACACTACGACAGCGTCGAGAAAGTAATCGATGCATATCCCATGCGAAAAATATGGTTTATCGGCGGCGCGCAAATCTACAAAGCGGCGATGCCGTATTTGGACCTGCTTTGTATCACCCATATCCCCGAATTCCATGTCGGCGTAGGCGGCGTAAAATTTCCGGAAATCGACCCACTTTATTGGCGCGCCGGCAAGAATAACAAATTGCCCGGTAACGATGGTTTGTTTTATGTTATTTACAAACGTGTTCGACCCGACTGAACCACAAAAGACGCTGGACGCCCGCTTAACAGACTGCGGGCGTGACGGGTGAAGGAATTGCAAGCATGGCGGGAAAATTGCTGGCGCGTAGCGCCATCATGCCTGTATGGAAACAGGCATCCATACGCCACGGATGGCAATCTTGCCGCATAGACAAATCGCCGCTCCACTCGTCATTCCGGAAGGTAGAGAAACAAGGAAGCGAAGCGACTATGTTTCTCACCTATCCGGAATCTCTTGCCTTGAACGCGCAGTCACCAAAATAAAAGCCCGCTCTCTGACGAGAGCGGGCGATTGGCAATTTAGCCGTAGATTTTTTCGTACTCTTTTAGCAAGTTTTCTACGGCTGGCTTAATGTATCCTCTTATCGCCCAACGCCCTGCTGAACCCCAGTTCCTTGGCGACCAAAAGGGCAATTGGCTTGGATGACAAAGTGGCAAAATCAAGGTTTCTTTCTCACAATTTGCAAGTTTTACCTTTTCGATTTTCAGCGGCTTGAAATTCAAGTCCTTACCTCTATGCTCTCTCCAAAAATCGTATGAATCGGATTGAGATTCTTTCGCTGGGTCCCAATTTAATTCTTTGCTGTATGGCTTGTCATGCCAGAAATCATACGAACGGGTTCCCTGAAGAATAATAATTTGTGGCTTCAGTATTTCCAGGGCGTTTTTATAGTGCTCTTTGCACATTTCCCGCATGATCGAAGTGTATGCGTCATGCTGTATTTGCTGTTTTCCCGAATCACTTCTTGCAGAACAAAGCAAGAAATTAGTCAGCGAAAACGCTTGAAATACATGAACCAAATTTCCCTTTATGTCGATGCTCATTCCTCCTCCTTCTTTGCTTGGATTCTTCGGTTCTTTCCCAAACAAGAGTTGCAATAAAATGAGCGTGCCCCACATGTGCTGGTTAAAGAAATGCCGTGCGCTCAGGTCACTAGAAATATATCTTTCGATAAATTGGTTTATTTCGTCACTTCGATTTTTGAGTGACACATTTTCACTTCCATCCCCATATTCGGCCCCAGAAACAACAATCCGAAACGGTTTTTCATCCCGTTTCAAATCGTAATACTTGCCAATATGATGCAATTGGCCTGGAATAAATTTCAGACCAGCATATTCACAACTTTTTTTACAAAATTTCTCGGCATTATCGCATCTAAACCCTATGTCCGGGTCAAGGACATTTGCCTCCATATACTCGTTCAGCGCCTCGAAATACGCGGCGCTACCCTCTTTGCTTGCGGTGAATTTGTGCTTACTCATCTTAACCTCCGATAGGTGTGACATGAATTGAAAGAAACGAGATTTGAGATTTGCACTCAAACCCCGCCATGAATCATCTACTCTACCCCTTTCCCCCGCGCTGTCAAATTTTTTTGACCGCTTTTGTAAATTTTCATCATCTCCTCAACCATCCCGACGAATTCCTCCCGCAACCCCCGCGGCCCCAGCACCTCCACCTGCCCCCCGAAACCCAACAACCACCACCGCAACTCCGCGGTGTCGGCGACCGTAGCCTCGACCAACATCCGGCCGTCGCGTTTGCCGGTAATCCGTTGGTCATCGGACAACTTAGACTCGGCGAGATGAAGCGCGGCGTCGGCGGAAAACAGCGCGCGCAACTTCAAAGTTTTGTCCGACACCGGATAAGCAAAGCCCTGCTCTTCCTCGATGTATCGCGCGAGGTCAAAACCCGAAATAAAATCGGCCGGCGCATCCAGCAACCGCGCGTCGCGCATGCGGTGCAGCGTGTAGTGGCGCGGGTCGCGGTAACCTTGCGCGGTGGCGATGAGATAAATGATTCCGCCGCGCATAACCAAGCCCAGCGGACTCAACACGCGGCGACTCGGCGCGCTTTGATTCTTGCTGCGGTAATCCACCTCGATTTGTTTGTCTTCCAGCAGCGCGGCGTAGACGACTTCCTGCACTTCGGGCGCGACTTTCGGCGCGGTCAGCACCGGGCCGCGATTGATGATGCGAGTTTTCTTCGACCACTTGCCGAGTTTGGTTTTGCCCAACACTTCGTCCGCGTGTTTTAGATACGGCTGCAGCAAGCGCAATGTGGCCGGCGGAAGAATTTCCCGCAAGTGTTCCGCCGCCAACTTGAACGCCAGCGCGGTGTCGCCGCCCATGGTGGGGATTTGCAGCAGCGCGCTTTGGTCGAGCCAAAACCAATAGTTGGTACGCTTTTCGGTGTCGCAAGACAGCGGGAATGTGTACGACAGTTTTTCCAAATCGCGCTGCAGCGTGCGCACGGAAACATCGAAGTCCGGATCCTTGGCGCACAACTTGTCATGCAGTTGCGCGACGCTGATGGCTTTTGGATAAACCGGCAAGAGTTGCAACAACGCCAGATAGCGCAGCAGAGTTTCGGTGGTTTTTCGCATGGGTTAATCCTGTTTTTCGGCGGAGAAAAATTGTACCAACTCGACCAAGGCCTCGGTGTCGCGTTCGCAGTAAGCGCGCAAGTCAACCGCCAACTGCCGCGCGCGCGATGCATCGGTTTGCGGACCAATCATTTCCAAAAACGCGATGCCGGCCGCGCCACCATCTTGCACCTCGCCGAGGTCGGCGTAGTCGAGTTGCGGAGCGATGGTCGGCAGCAACGCTTTCAGCGACCACGAACCGCGCATGTCGGGATGATAATAGTTTGCTCGCGCCACCGGAAACAAGTCCACCAAGCGCTCGTTCACGCGGCGAATGTCATCGCGCAAGTCCGGGAAACACGCGGCCAATTCATTCAAACGCGTTTTCTCGAATCCGCTGTAAACAAATATCGCGCCGCGGTCGCCAAGCGCAGCCAGCAACGAATCGATGAACGCGCGCATCGGCGAATCGTTTGTCGTGTGCAGAAATTCCGCATGCGTCATTTCGCCCGGCGCGCGCTCGATGTGACACGACCACTGAAATGGCAGAGCTTGATACGGCCGCGTGTCTTTCCATTGCGGCACCGCAAACTGAATGGTCTCGAAGTCGAGATAATATCTTGGATACGCGCAGGCATCGACGATTTGTTTCGCCGCGGGATTGAGTTCCGCTTGTCCGCTGACGGTCACCTTGCGCACCCATTCCTGCCGCGCGTTATGCAAACGGCCCCGCGGAATGTCGCGGATGTCGGCGATGCCTTCGGCGCGCAACTCTTCGGCGATGGCGCTGCCGCCCGGCAAGTCGGTCACCGGATAATCCGCGCCCGATGCCGCTGAACAATGCGCGATAAACGGGCATGCGTAAGGCGTTTTGCAATGCCGGCCGGTCGCGATGTCCGGCTCGCCTTGTTTCAGCATCGCTTTGAATCGCTTCACCCAGCCCGGTGTTTCTTGTTTGGCATCGGCGATGTCTTTGGTAACATTTTCATGCGTCAACAACCCGCGATAATCGCCGTCGCCGGCATAAACAAAACTGGTGTCGATATACGCCACTTCCACAAGTTCAACCGGCACACCGCAACCTTCCAACGCCCACGCCTGCACCGCGCAGTCGGGATAATACGGGTCTTTAACGCTGGAGCCGGACTTGACCTCAATCAACCGGTAACCGCGCCGGCCTTTCTTCAACACATCGACGCGGACGACCACATCCTGATGCGAAAAAGTCGCTTCAAACAACGGCGTCTGCGGCGAATTTTTGAGCATCCGCTTGGTCTCCGCCACCGCGCCTTTGATGCCGCCATCAAAACCGATGAGATGCCCGCCCGCATGCAACGACCGGGCGACCTCATTGACTTCATCCCCGGCTTCGAGGCGATGTTTGACATCCGCCGAAACCACCGCCAGCGCCGGCCGATGCGTTTCCAGCCACAAGCGCTTCTCGCACTGCAAGCCGGACATGATTTTGGATTTGGAGAGATGGGTGGTCATGGGTATGCTCGTTAAGTTGATGGTTGATGCAAATATCTACCAGGAAACTTCCGGTAAAATATCCGCATGTTGGAACTTGATAAACGCCCGCGCGAGTTCATAGCGGTCATACAAACTGACTGGTTTGTATTTCTTCCCGCTGATTTCACCGATGCTCCAGCCGCAAACGGCCCACTTTGTATAAACATCACGGTCACGCCGTATCTGTATCATGGCCGGTATGTGCTCACAGACATAGACGTATTCATCTCCGGCCACTATGTGGGAAGCATGGTTATCCAGAGTACGGCGATGAGAATAGACGTTTTCAAATTTCGCCGCCATTTCTATTAACTCATCGCGCGAGCGCACCGGGCGTATCTTGTCACTCCCCTCCCACGGAGGCGGCGGGAACGGCAACTTGGAAATTTTTCGATAAATCCATATCCTTAACTCGCGAGCGTATTTAGTTTTCTTTGCCGCTCTAACGAGTTCCCGCTCGGTAACTTTCAGATTAAATTTCTCGACCATTTTGGTGATTTCCAAAAATACAAGATAACCGCTCTGAAAGTCGTGGCCGTTGATAAGATGAATTGCCGCGGAACGGTACTGCGCGGGAAAACGCTCAATCAGAAGAATTGAGTAGACGGTCGATTCGGATATGCGCTTTTTATGGAGCAAGTGTTTACGAATCATTTTATCTTCCAGCACGCGAAGCAACTCCCGATATATTTCTTCGTGGAGCGGTTTCTTCGGAAACTTCGGAAGCAAACTGATAATTTCGACCGGGGAGGACGGAAGCAGTTCATCGAGCAGCGCCTCTTTGCTGCCGGCGCGCAACATCCGCGCTTCGTCTTGCGCGCTCCCGCTGTTGCTCCCACGCTCCAACAACGCCATGCGAATCAGGCACAAGAAATGCGCATAACCGCGCGGTTGCTCGGCGAGGTGAGTCAAAAACTGCGGGTCGGCGCTGCACAAATCCAGCGCCCAGCCGGCCGCCCAGTGGCGTTTGCCGAACAAGTTTTCCACCATCACCCGGCATACCGCCTGCGAATCGCCGGCAACCGGCGCGCCGCCTTGCCCGCGCTGTTGTTCAGTCGTGTCTTGCTCTTTGGTCGTCATTTGTCTCTCCCCCTCGTTAGTTCAGTGGATGATTTGCGAGTATTCACGCCTAATGCGACAAATTGGGTCGTCAATTAAAAAAGAATGTCGTCATTAAAAAAACAATAACGAGGTCCTGTTTCAGGCAGGATGCCCGCTTTGATGAATTTCCGCTTGATTTCATTTGTTTGATTGGATGCGGGTTCCGCATTTTCTACTCCGGTCACATTCTGAACGGTCCAGCCCCAAAAAATTTCACGCTCCACCTCTATTACCGCCGGTGTATGATCGCAAACATAGATATAGCCATATCCGGCCAATATGCGGGAAACATAATATCTCCGACGACTGCTGTTGGTCAGGCGGTTTCTAAATTTCTCCGCCACCTTTTCCAGTTCATGGAGTGAGCGAATCGGTCGTATTTTGTCATCCCCGTCCCAAGGATGCGGTGGAAACGGCAATCTGGAAATCTTTTTCATGAGCCAGTCACTTATACCATCCGGGGCTGTCGTTTGCCAATCGTAGCAAACAAGTTCTTGCTCGGTAACCTTAAGGTCAAACCTTTCAATCACCCGAATAGTCCGCCAAAGGGCCGCATAACCGTCAGCGTCTTTGACGCAGCGCATGGCGACGGAGCGAAATTGCTCCGGAAAGTGCGCTATTTCATCCAGCATAAACATGCTGGGCTTCTTTATACGCTTCATGCGATACAAACCTTTGCGTACACTTTCGTCTTCCAGCGCGCAAATCAACTTTTGATAGGCATCTTTTGGCAACGGCTTCTTCGGCAACTTGGGCAGCAAGTTGACGATGCCGGGCGGGCATGAAGGGAACAATTCTTTCAGCAACTTGCGTTTGTCACCGGCGCGCAACATCCGCGCATCGTCTTGCGCGTTGCCATTGCCGGTTTCCCGCTCCGCCAACGCCATGCGAATCAAGCACAAAAAGTGTACATAACCGCGCGGTTGCTCGGCGAGATGGACCAGAAATTGCGGGTCGGCGTTGCACATGCCCAGCACCCAGCCGGCCGCCCGGCACTTTTTTCCCATGAGTTTTTTGACCATCACATGGCTCACCGCATCCGGACGACCGGGTATCGCCGCTTGGTCTCCAAGCGGGCAGTCATGGTCGTCGAAAGCCGGCGCAACACCGCCTTGCCCACCGGTGCGTTTGGCGGTCTGCTCTGCTGTTGTCATTTGTCTCTCCCCCGTCGTTAGTTCAGTGGATGATTGGCGAGTATTCACGCCTAATGCGACAAAATACGCCGCCAACTATCTCGCAGCAAAGAAAATTTTCCGCTGATGCATCGGTCGCAACATGTGCCGGCACGCATCGCTCGTGCCGCTGTCAAAACAGGGCGCGATGATGCATTCTTTCCGGGGAAATGCCGGCTTTGAGAAACCGCTGACTGAGTTCATGATTTTGATGCAATGTAAGGCATCGACTCTTTATCCCCTTCATTTCATCAATGCGCCATCCCCAGAAAATTTCGCGCTCCACTTTTATCAGCGCCGGCATGTGGTCGCAGACATAGAAGTAAATGAATCCGGCCACTACGCGGGACGCATATCGTCTTTGAGTGTCGCCGTGGGTCAGGCAGTTGTTAAATTTTTCCGCCGCGTTTTTCAGTTCATCGGGCGAGCGAACCGGCCGTATCTTGTCGTCCCCTTCCCAAGGCGGCGGCGGAAAAGGCAGTCCGGAAATCTTGTTTATGAGCCACCCGTACAACCCATCATTCACGCCCGCTTGTTGGTCAGCCGCTTGAATGATTTCCCGCTCGGTGACATTCAGTCCGAGTTTTTTGGCGGCATGCATGATTCGACATAAGACCTCATAATCGTCTTTGTCTTTGATGAAGCGCATGGCCGCGACGCGGAACTGCGCCGGTAAATTGACGACATCATTCGCCAAAAATATATCGAATTTTTTGATGCGCTTTATGTGAAGCAGATGCTTGCGTATTCTTTTGTCCGCCAGCGCATGAATCAACCAACGGTACTCATCCTGCTGCAGCGGCTTATTCGGCAACTTGGGCAACAGGTTGACGATGCCGGCCGGGGAAGACGGAAGCCAAGTTTTCAGCAACGCTTTCTTGCTGTTCGCGCGCAACAGCAGCGCATCGTCCTGCATGTTTCTGTCGTCAGCGCCCTGCTCCAACAACGCCATGCGAATCAGGCACAAGAAATGCGCATAACCGCGCGGTTGCTCGGCGAGGTGAGTCAAAAACTGCGGGTCGGCGCTGCACAAATCCAGCGCCCAGCCGGCCGCCCAGTGGCGTTTGCCGAACAAGTTTTCCACCATCACCCGGCATACCGCCCGCGAGCCGCCAAGAATCGGCCGAGCGTGGTTCGCGCCCACTTGGCGTTTGCCCGCAAGCGCGCCATGCCGGCCGGCAACCGTCGCGCCGCCTTGTCCGCGTTGCTGCGCAGCCGCGTCTTGCTGTTTGGTCGTCATGTGTCTTTCCCCTTGATGGATTCAGTTGATGTTTCGCCGGCATCCGCGCTTGATGCGACAAATTGCGTCTCGTGCCTGCGTGACCAATGCGCTTGTTGCCGGCGCGCGGAAAAACCGCCCTTCCCGACCCGCCGCGTCATCGTGTTATAAATCATCGATGCTGCGAGCGTGGCCGGCATACCTCAAACCGATATATGTATCTTCGAAATCATCAACGCTCATCGTTGCCTGGCAAATGCCCGCGTTGTGGAACGCCCGTTTGATTTCGAACGCTTTAGCCGACGAAATGGATTTTCTCTTTGCTTTTTCGATGGTGCCGACCCCCCAGCCGAAAAAAACATCGTTGACAATCTCTATCATCGCCGGCGTTTGCTCGCAGACATAAAGATAACTGCGCCCGGCCACCACCTTGAAGGCGTACTCGGCCGCGCAGTTCTCAAACCGCTCTCCCGCTTCCTTCAACTCGCGGCGCGAACACAGTGGGCGGATATTGTCATCGCCGTTCCATGGCGGCGGTGGAAACGGCATTTTGGCCGCCTTGCGCGCCAGATAATGCCACAAACCTCTCATGTGCCGCACTTGTTTCGCAACCGCGCCGAACTCTCGTTCGGTGAATTCCAAGTTCAGCCGCTTCGCGCATTCGATGAGCATGCAAAGTCGCCCGTAATCATCGGCGTTTCTGCAATGCGCGGCGCCGGATTGAAACTGCGCGGGCAGAATTTTCATCATGTCGAACAGTTGAAAATCAAACGCGCGCACGCGCTTGGCATGGGAAAAATGCTCGCGCTTGCTTTCATCCGCCAGCGCGCGAATCAACCGCCGATAGAACGCCTCAGGCATCGGTTTCTTCGGCAACTTGGGAAGCACATTGAGAATCCCCGACG
This sequence comes from Gammaproteobacteria bacterium, assembly GCA_028817405.1. Taxonomy (GTDB): domain Bacteria; phylum Pseudomonadota; class Gammaproteobacteria; order Arenicellales; family Poriferihabitantaceae; genus JAHRAW01. The sequence goes on along the minus strand of JAPPPS010000019.1, from coordinate 11,098 downwards.
CGCGGGACGGAAAACACGCTTTCAACAACTTCTTTTTGTTGGTCGTGCGAATCGCGCGCGCGCATTCCCGCATGTCATGGTCGCCCGCATCCGTGAACGCCAACCGCAGCACGCAAAGATAATGCGCATAGCCGTTCGGCTGGTCAGCGATGTGGGTCAGAAAATATGGGTCGGCGATGCATAGTTCGAGCGCCCACTCGGCCGCCCAGTGAGGCTTGTCGAACAGTTTATCCACCACGATTTCGCACAACGCCTTCGAGTTGCCTGGCAACGGCGGCGCAGGATTCGCCCGTGCATCGCTTTCACTCTCGCCACGCTTGCCGGAAATCGGCCGGAGCATCGGCAAAATATCGCCCCGCCCGGCTTGCGTTTCCGCCGCTTGCTGTTCCGCCTGTTGTTGCGCTGTCATGCTCGCCTCCGCTCGTATTTCAGTGAATGTTGGCGCAGGTTACCAGCCGAATGCGACAAAATGCGTCGCCAAATTCCAAACTTGACGCGCTTTTGATTAATTCGGCCTCCGGCATAAAAAAATCGCCCGTTTTGGCGCGGGGTGGCCCTCGATGGTCAGGTGCGGGCGGCCGGGGGCGAGGAAGTCGGCGAGTGATTCGAAGGTCATCCATTCGGTGGCGCGCTGCTCGGCGGGGGTGGTGGCGGTGATGTCGAGCAGGCGGATGTCGGCGGCGCCGGCCGCGCGCAGCCATTTTTCCAGCGCCGGCGCGGAGGGAATAGCGTGGACATTGCGCATTTTCGCGTAGCGGCCGGGCGGCACGAGGACATCATCGGCGCCGCCGTCGCTCACCAAACTCTCGACCACCACTTCCCCGCCGGGCCGGGCGAACGCCAACAAGCGGCGCAAGTGCGCGCGCGGGTCGCGGCGGTGGTAGAGGACGCCCATGGAAAACACGGTGTCGAAGCCATTGTCACCGTCGCTATCGCCAACGCTGTCGATGCCGGCGCCGGCAGCGGCAGTGTCACCGGCACCGTCACCGTCGCTGGCACCGTCACTGTCGCCGGCACCGTCGCAAACCGGAAACTGTTCATCGGTCATCCGCAAAACAAACGCCGGGGCATCCGGGCGGTAGCGTTTTAGCGCATCGAACTGGGCGGCGAACAATCTGCCGGGGTCGATGCCGAGCGCCAACGCCGCGCCGCCGCCTAACATGCGCCACAAGTAATAGCCGTTGCCGCAGCCGACATCGAGAACGCGGCGGCCGCGCAAGTCGCCGATTGCATCCGCGAGTCGCGCCCACTTCCAGTCGGCGCGCCATTCGCTGTCGATGCGCACGCCGAACACATCGAAGGGGCCCTTGCGCCACGGTTTTAAGCGCAGCAAGAGTCGACGCAAACGCGCGCGCGCCTCATCATCGCAATCGTTTGCTTCGCCGATGCGCACCGCCGGCGCGTTGAAGTCGCATGATGATGCGTCGATGGCCGGCAAGTCATCGACGATGCTTCGCCACGCCGCTTGGTCGCCGTGTTTGTCGTCGCGTTCGATGCGCGGCACGCTGTCGCGCAACTTATCAGCCAACGCCGGCATGCGGTTGGCGGTTAACGCGCGTTGCAGTTCGCGGAGGCCGCGCGGTTCGGCGGCGTTCATTAGCGTTATCGCTGCGCCAAAAACGCGCAGAAGTTAAACGCTTGAAACCACTGCGACGCTTGCGCGAAACCGGCCCGCTTGAGTCGCGCCAGATGCGCCGGCGCGGTGTCGGGGACCAGGACATGTTCCAGCGCGGCGCGCTTTTGCGCGATTTCCAAATCGCTGTATCCGTTGGCGGTTTTGAAATCTTCGTGCAATGTTTGCTGCAGGCGCGCTTCGGTTGGCGAATCGAATTTAACTTTTTCCGCGATGATGAGCGCGCCGCCGGTGTTCATCCCCGCGTGAATGCGCCGCAGCAAACCGAGTCGGTCACCGGGCGCGATAAACTGCAGCGTGAAGTTGAGAATCACCGCGCCGGCGTTCTCGATGCGCGCGTCGCGAACATCGGCATGCGTCAGTTTAAGTTGCGCCGGCGCGATAACGCCGTCCAAGTTGGCGCGGCATTTTTCCAGCATCGGTGGCGCGTTGTCGACGCCGATAAATTGCACCGTCGCATCATCGATGCGCGCATGCGCGGACAGCAACGCCGCGCCGGTCGAGCAACCCAAGTCATAAATGTTGCAACCGGGCTTGGCGTGACGCGCGGCGATGATGCCGCTCAACGCCGCGACCAACGCATAACCCGGCACCGACCGCGCAATCATGTCCGGGAAAACCGCCGCCACTTGCCGGTCGAAAACAAAATCATCAACGCGCGGACGTTTGCCGGCGTAGACGGTGTCGACCGCGTCTTTGTCGTCGTCGCTCATGGTCCGCGCCGTGTTGCCGCGCGCAAAACAAAACGCGCGTCACACTTGCTCCAGTTCAACCAGCGTGCCGAGCGCGTCTTTCGGATGCGCGAACACCACCGGTTTGCCGTGCGCGCCGGTGGACGGTTTGCCGTCGCCGAGGATGCGCATGCCGCGCGCGCGCAGTCGCCGGCATGCTTGCTCGATGTCGCCGACTTCATAGCACACATGGTGAATGCCGCCGCTTGGGTTGCGCTGCAAAAACGCGGCGATGGGCGAAGCGTCGCCGAGCGGTTCAAGGAGTTCGATTTTGGTGTTCGGCAACTCGACGAACACGGTGGTGACGCCGTGCTCCGGCAACGCCAGCGGCGCGGAAACTTTTGCGCCGAACGCGTCGCGGTATAACGCGGCCGCGGCGCGCAAATCCGGCACCGCAATCGCGACATGGTTGAGTTTGCCAATCATGTTGTTGTCGATGCCGCGGTCGCAGTTACCGTCGATGCCGCGGGCGTAGTTACCGTCGATGCCGCGGTTGATGTCGCCAGCGATTCCGAGCGCATAAAAGTCGCGACCAACGCGCGCGCCGCCACCGAGGCCGGCAACTTGCCGTCGCCAACTTCACCCAACGCGCTTTCCAACGCATCGCCGACCGCGCGGTCGTGCTTCAACGCCGCCAACAACATCTCGCGCGTCTCGTTCCACAACCAGTCGCGCGCTTGTCGCCGCCGCCGCGCATGCAGCGCGCCGTCGGCCTCCAACAACGCGCGATATTCATCAACGCGCCGCCATGTCTCAGAGATGCCGCGGCCTTCCAACGCCGAGACCAACAACACCGGCGTCGACCATGATGCCAACCTCGGCCGCAGCAAGTTCAACGCATGCCGCAGGTCCGCGGCCGCGTTGGTCGCGGCATCGCTCAACTTGCCGTCCGCTTTGTTCACGACCACGATGTCCGCCAACTCCATGATGCCGCGCTTGATGCCCTGCAAGTCATCGCCGCCGGCCGGCGACAACAGCAAGAGAAAAATGTCGGTCATCGCCGCGACCTGCGTCTCCGACTGACCGACACCGACCGTCTCCACGATGAGCGTGTCGTAACCGGCCGCCTCGCACAGCAACATCGACTCGCGCGTGCGCCGCGCCACGCCGCCCTGCGCTTCGCCGGCCGGCGACGGGCGGATGAACGCGCGCGCGTCGGCGGCCAATTTTTCCATGCGCGTTTTGTCGCCGAGAATCGCGCCGCCGCCGCTCCCTCCCTCGCGCGCCGAACTCGGGTCGACCGCCAACACCGCCACGCGCTTGCCCTGCGCCAGCGCTTGGCTGCCGAACGCTTCGATGAAAGTGGATTTGCCGACGCCCGGCGCGCCGCTGATGCCGATGCGCAGCGCGCCGCCGGTGTGCGGCATGGCGCAGCGCAGGAGTTTTTCGGCCGCGCCGCGGTCCGAATCCCGCGTCGATTCCACCAGCGTGATGGCGCGCGCCAATGCCCGGCGGTCGCCCGAGCGCAGGGCGTCGATGTTCATTATTCGGCGGCGGGGGCGGCGGGGGCGACGGGGGCGACGGCCGGGCGCGCGGATGGGGCCGCGGCCGGCGGCGCGAATTCCAAAATCTTTTGGTCGACTTCGAGCGTGTCGCCGACCGCCGCCAACGCTTCCGCGACCACGCCGTCCTGCTCGGCATACAGCGTGTTTTCCATTTTCATCGCCTCGATAACCGCCAACTCCTGACCGGCCACGACCTTGTCGCCGGCCTCCACCGCCAGCGACACCAGCAAGCCCGGCATCGGCGACAACAGAAACCGCGACGAGTCCGGCGGCGGCTTGTGCGGCATCAGCGCCTGCAATTCGGCGGCGCGCGGCGACAATACCAACGCGTCGATTTGCAAGCCGCCGTGCGCCAGTCGGTAGCCGGCGCCGTGGCGCTCGAACTGCGCGCACACCGCATCGCCGTTCACCGTGCAGCGCAGCACCGGGTCGCCGGCGCGCCACTGGTCCTTAATTAAGTACGCGCCGGCGGCCGCGGTTTCCACCCGCCAGTCGTCCCCGTCCTCGCACACCGTGACCGGATAACGCGCCCGGCCAGCGCTCACCACCCAGTGCGGCACCACCGCGCGCCCGTAGCCCGGCAACTGCCCGCTGATGGCGGCGGCGCGGCGGTTCAGACGGTGGTGCAGCAGCGCGGCGATGACGATGAGGCGGTGGAGTTCGGGCGATTCCGGCGGCGCGGCGATATCGGATGCTACGGCATCGGCCGGCGCATCGGTGAGTCCGTTCGGATATTCTTCCTCGATAAAATGCGTGTTCATGTCGCCGGCTTGGAATCGCGGATGCGCGAACAGCGCGGCGACGAATGGTTGGTTGGTGGCCACGCCGCGGATGTAATACGCGTCCAACGCGGCGCGCATCTGCGCGATGGCGGCGGCGCGGTCGGGGCCCCAAGTTACCAACTTGGCAATGAGCGGGTCGTAGAAGCGGGAAATCTCGCCGCCTTCGGTGACGCCGGAATCGACTCGGACGTTGCCGCCGGTTTCGTTTAACTCACCGTCGCCGGTTTCATCCGGCGGCCGGTAACTTGTCAGTCTACCAATCGACGGCAGGAAATTGCGCGCCGGGTTTTCCGCGTAGATTCGCGACTCCACCGCCCAGCCGCGGATGGGAATGTCGGATTGCGCGAGCGGCAGTTCATCCCCGGCCGCGACGCGAATCATCAACTCGACCAAGTCAAGGCCGGTTATCATTTCGGTGACCGGATGCTCGACTTGCAGGCGGGTGTTCATCTCCAAAAAGTAAAAACCGCGCGCGGCATCGACCACGAACTCGACCGTGCCGGCCGAACGGTAGTCCACCGCTTTCGCCAGCGCCACCGCTTGCGCGCTCATCGCGGCGCGGGTGTCGGCGTCGATGAACGGCGACGGCGCTTCTTCGATGACTTTTTGGTGGCGGCGCTGCAGCGAGCATTCGCGTTCGTTCAGCGTTAATACATTGCCGCGCGCGTCGGCGATGATTTGAATTTCGATGTGGCGCGGTTGCTCGATGAACTTCTCGATAAGCATGCGGTCGTCGCCGAAACTGGAGCGCGCTTCGCTGGCGGCGCGCTCAAATCCGCTTTCCACTTCCGCGGCGTCGCGGGCGATGCGCATGCCTTTGCCGCCGCCGCCGGCGCTGGCTTTCAGCATCACCGGATAGCCGATGTCTGCGGCGATGCGCGCCGCCTGCGCCGCGTCGGCGACCACACCGTCATGGCCCGGAATACTGTTCACGCCGGCTTCGCGAGCCAATTTTTTGGAGGCGATTTTGTCGCCCATGGCCTCGATGGCGGCCGCGCCGGGGCCGATGAAGACGATGCCTTCGCGCTCCAAGTCGCGCACGAACGCGGCGTTCTCGGATAAAAACCCGTAGCCCGGATGCACCGCCTCGGCGCCGGTTTGCTTGCATGCTTCGATGATTTTGCCGCCGTCGAGATAACTCTGCGCGGCCGGCGACGCGCCGATATGCACCGCTTCGTCCGATACTTTCGCATGCAGCGCGTCGCGGTCGGCGTCGGAGTACACCGCCACCGTGCCGATGCCCATGCGCCGCGCCGTCTTAATCACCCGGCAGGCGATTTCAGCGCGGTTGGCGATGAGGATTTTGGTGAACATGGTCGTTCAAATCTTGCGGTTATGCGTCACTTCTATCGGCGTAAGATACACTTCTGACGCGTTAACTAACCGGTCGATGCGCGCCACCGCTTTTGCCAGTTGGTCGGATAAAGTCGGTTGCGAAGGGTCATGCGATTTTGCCGGCAACGAATGTTTGATTTCCGCGTCGCCGGCGCATTCAAAGAACAATTCCAGCGCCTCGATTAAATTCGCGCGCGCTTCGCCAACGCTATAGCCTTGGCTTGCCACGCCAATTTCAGGGCAAAGCGCGACATACATATCATCCTCTCTTTCGATGACGCCGGTCAGGGTGATGTTCATGGAATGTGTCCGGTGTGACTGGTTGCGTGTCGGCATTATGGCGCGGCCTAATCGTAGTGGCCCTTCACCGCAAAAAGATACACGCGCTGGTCGTCGTAGTCGTAGACAACGCGGTCTTTGCGGTTGATGCGTCGCGACCACATTTCGGTAAAACGGTACTTTAACCGCTCGGGTTTGCCCGCGCCTTCGGTGGGATTGCGGAGCAGTTGTTTAATGATGCGGCAGAGTTTGTCATGCGTTGCTTTGTCTTTGCGCCGCAGGTCTTCATACTCTTCCCAAATGCCCGACCTAAACACCAGTTCTCTCACTTGCTTCTCCCGCGGCCGGCCGACGAGCGCCTTTTCGATTTTTCCGCCGCGTGCACCCCCAGCGCCACGCCGATTTGCCGCACCAATTCGGTGTCGTTCAACACCTCCATGGTCGCCTGTTCGCTCTCCCATTCCTCGGCGCTGAGGACGACAAAATATTCGCCGTTCTCGCGCTTCACTTTGAGCGGCGATTTCTCAAGAACGGATTGCCCGGCGTTGCGCCGCAAACTCTCGCGGAACTGCTTGATGTCGATATGGCGCAAGCGGGGTTTCTTGTAGGCAGGCATGGGATGTCTCCGGTTCGTTCGGGAATAGCGTATTGTAATCAAAAAAAACAAGGCGAATGTCCCGAAGCGGGGAATTTTATCCGCCGATTCGCGGTTTTTGCCGGTTTCATCCAAACACCATGGCAATCAACGCCAGAACAAGCACAACTATGTTAATTTTTACGAACATGCCGAGACACCCGCCCCTTCCGCCCGCGGGGCGCGCAGACGATGCTTCGGGGTTGTAAAAAGGCATCGGCGCATGTCCCGTATATTTTTGGAATTCCTCCCTTGAATTGTCGCGCCAGGATTTAAGCGCGGCTTCGAACCGCGCGGCATCCGCGCGGGTTGGCAGCGGGGCCGACTGCCAAATTTTCTTTGGATTGCCGCTTGCCGTGGAAAAAACCTTGCCTTGTGCATGAGCGTTTAATCGCGCCCCCAAATTTCCCGAATGCCCGACATAATGTCCGAAATCGGTGTCGAGAACATACACATAAAATTTGTTTCGCCGGTGTTGCAAATCGTCTTCTTCAAGCGCGGACAAATTTTCCGGGTCATGCCAGTTCGCGCGTTTAAGCGCCATGTGGCAACGATAGCAACGCTTATACCGGCTTTGGATTATCCGCCCGCAACCGGCGCACAAACGCTTCCTTCCAAAAACCGTACCGCCAAACATGGTCGCATAAACCGGTAAAATTTTGATTCGCATGGTTGAGCGCAAAAATTCCGAATCGATTCCGCCGTTTTCAATCCATCAGCAAAAACTTTGCTGACAGTTGCGCGCCGGGTATTCGTTTCGCGGTTTCCCGCGGCAAATAAATTTCACAGTCAATGTTCAGTTTGTGCAGATAACGGCACATAACGGGGCCGACTCTGTGCCATGGCAACCCGCCAAGACCGCATCCCAAAGCGGGCATTGCCAGCGACTTTATCTTCTCTTTGCCGGCGTTTTCCAGAAGCCACTGCAAACCGCCCTCCAGATACTCCAGCCGAGAAGGATTGCGCCAATGCTCTTTGGTGGCGAACAGCAAAAACCAGCGTTCGTCATTCGGTTTTTGCGTCAATGTATCCGGGTCATATGCCATGTGGGAATCATATGAATATTCTTCTTTGTACAAGCAAGGGCTTTTTGTGGTCAACCTACCATCGTCGCAGAATTGCCGATAGGCGGCATACACCTGCGGAAAATTTTCTCTGGCGCGCGAGGCAAGTCCTTTCCCCATCACGCCGACGGTGTTCACGCTGATGGTAAGCGTCTGCATGTTGGAAAAAAACATGTCGCCGTCCACGATGGAAATTTTTGTGCCTCGCAGTTTGAATGTCCTGCTGCTCTCAAAAAACAAATTGGGTTCAGGCACGACATGCGCCCTGCCTGACAACTGCATTGTTGTCTTTCGGGCAATGTTTTCGTTGGGAACATACACGGTATCAATATATTCGGGGGACGCATCCCCCGGCACCAGTAATTCCGACATAATCAAACGCTTCTGTTCATCTTCCCCCCTCCAAATTTCGGCACGCAAAATTTTCTGCATCTTGTCGCTTTTGATTTCGGCGATCCCCTCTTTCACATCCATAAAGCGAGAGGCTGAACTGGCGGCGTTGCCGATGGAAACATAGCGCGCTTTTTCAACCAGCGCGCCGCGCAAGTGCAGAACCGCCACATCCTGTCTTTCGCAACGAAACACACGGTACAGCATCGGGTTACGCGGCTGAAAATAAAAATTGGCAAAACGCCACAGATTATTGCCATCCGGCGTCTTTTTATCTCTCCGGCGAGCAACTATTTGTTCATCATACACTACTGCAGAAGACAAAGAGGCCGCCTTTTCATGAGACAGCACACCGTGCTGGAGAATGGAGAGCAGGTTGTCCCGGTGCGTGATATAAAACACACTGGGATAGGCGCTTTTTTTCCGGTTTCTGGAGTTTTTCATCGTTGGATTCAAGGTGCAGGCAAGCGGATTATAGCCGGAAGGGTTGCGGAAACGCAAAACAGACGCTCACAACGGCACATTCCCATGCCGTTTCCATGGATTCTCCAGTCGCTTGTCGCGCAGCATGGTGAGTGAGCGGCACAGGCGTTTGCGGGTGTCGCGGGGGAAGATGACATCGTCGATGTAGCCGCGGCGGCCGGCGACGAAGGGGTTGGCGAATTTTTCGCGGTACTCCATGGTGCGGGCGTCGATGGCGTTGGCGTCTTTGGCTTCTTCGCGGAAGATGATTTCCACCGCGCCCTTCGGGCCCATCACCGCGATTTCCGCGCTGGGCCAGGCCAGGTTGACATCGCCGCGCAGGTGTTTGGAACTCATCACATCGTACGCGCCGCCGTAGGCCTTGCGGGTGATGACGGTGACTTTCGGCACCGTCGCTTCGGCGTACGCGTAAAGCAACTTCGCGCCGTGTTTGATGATGCCGCCGTATTCCTGCGCGGTGCCGGGCATGAAGCCGGGCACATCAACGAAAGTCACCAGCGGAATGTTAAACGCGTCGCAAAATCGAACAAACCGCGCCGCCTTGATGGACGATTGAATGTCCAGGCAGCCGGCCAACACCAACGGTTGATTGGCGACCACGCCGACGCTGCGGCCCTGCATGCGGCCGAAGCCGGTGATGATGTTGCGCGCGTATTCCGCTTGCAACTCGAAGAAGTCGCCTTCGTCCACCACCTTCAGCACCAGTTCTTTCATGTCGTACGGTTGGTTGGAATCGGCCGGCACCAAAGTGTCCAATGATTTTTCCACTCGCGCGGCGTTGTCGGCGGTGGGGCGCTGCGGCGGGCCGGCGCGGTTGGACGGCGGCAGAAAGTCGATGAACCGTCGCGTCATCAGCAGCGCTTCCACATCGTTGTCGAACGCGCGGTCGGCGACGCCGGAGATGCCGGCGTGGGTGGCCGCGCCGCCGAGTTGTTCGGCGGTGACTTCTTCGTGGGTGACGGTCTTCACCACATCGGGGCCGGTGACGAACATGTAGGATGAGTCGCGCACCATAAAAATGAAGTCGGTAATCGCCGGCGAATACACCGCCCCGCCGGCGCATGGCCCCATCACCAATGAGATTTGCGGCACCACGCCGGACGCCAATACATTGCGCTGAAACACTTCCGCATAACCGCCGAGCGACGCCACGCCTTCTTGAATGCGCGCGCCGCCGGAATCGCTGATGCCGATGATGGGCGCGCCGACTTTCATGGCGTGGTCCATCACCTTGCAGATTTTTTCCGCGTGCGCTTCCGACAATGAGCCGCCGAACACGGTGAAGTCCTGGCTGTAAATGAAAACCAACCGGCCGTTGATGGTGCCGTAGCCGGTGACCACGCCGTCGCCGGGAATGGTTTTGTCCTGCATGCCGAAGTCGGTGCAGCGGTGTTCGACGAAGATGTCCCACTCCTCAAAACTGCCGGCGTCGAACAGCACCTCGATGCGCTCGCGCGCGGTGAGTTTGCCTTTGGCATGCTGCGCGGCGATGCGCGCCTCGCCCCCGCCCCGCTCAGCGCGCGCGCGCTGTTGCTGCAGTTGAGTGATGATGTCTTTCATGGGGTTGGTTGTGCAAATTGACAGGCGCGATTAATCCGTCAACCGTGGAAAGCGGTCAGGCGGCCGGATGCGTCATCTCGTAAACCGCCGGCGCCGGCAGCGGCTCGGTTTCCTCAACCAGCAAACCTAAAACCGTTTGCGCGTTTCGCAACGCTTGCTCGTAAGTTTCACCGTGCGTTTTGGCAAACGCGCCGAACTCCGGCAGGGACGCGATGTAGCACTGGTCAGCGTCGGACCACTGGATGAGAATGCTGTAATGCGGTTTCATGGCTTCGTCGGTATCGTGCGCAGATAGTTTGTGACCATCTTCTCTTGGTACGGTTTTGCGTCCGCCCCGTCGTTGCCGGACAGAATGAGTTTGCCGGAAACTTCATGGTGCGACCATTTCGCATGGCTGCCCCTGACATTTTCGCAAACACAACCCGCCTTTTGCAACTGGGCTTTCAATTCTCTGATTTTCCTCGGCACAATTCCATACCTTTCGAGATTAGGCGGATTCTGCCGGAATTTTCCGCCTTTTGCAACGCCTGCCCGGCGGCTTTAGCCGCAACTCCGGTGGCAACCGGAGTCCAGAGTCTTTAATTGCCGGCGCGTAGTGCCGTCACGCCCGCACGGCCGAAGGCCGTCATTCCCGCACGGCCGAAGGCCGTCATTCCCGCAGGCTGTTAAGCGGGAATCCAGAGTCTTTTGCTTTTTGTTGCT
>JAPPPS010000145.1 GCA_028817405.1 Gammaproteobacteria bacterium | reverse complement strand
ATGGAATCCACCGCCACCAGCGCGCCAAAGCGCTTTTGCAGGTTGTCGACTTGAACCTGATTCATGGGAGCAGGGCGGGGGCGTGACGGGGGCGTGGCGGGCGAATCAACGGCGCGAAAAATGACGCAACCGATTATAAGGGCGGCGGAAGAAATTTCAACCGGCGATGGGAGAATTAAATCGCCGGGGCCGGGCCGGCGGCGGGCCGGGCGGCCGGCCGCGGAATCGACCGCGGAATTAAGCGCCGCCGCTACTTCACCGCGCCGAAGGTTAGGCCGCGGACCAGTTGTTTTTGGCTGAACCAGCCCATGACGAGAATGGGGGCGATGGCGAGGGTGGAGGCGGCGGATAACTTTGCCCAGAACAGGCCTTCGGGGCTGGAGTAGGAGGCGATGAAAGCGCTTAAGGGGGCGGCGTCGGCGGCGGTGAGGTTTAAGGTCCAGAAGGCTTCGTTCCACGCCAGGATGATGTTCAGCAGCAGCGTGGAGGCGATGCCGGGGGTGGCCATGGGGGCGAGGATGTAGATGATTTCGCGCGCGGCGTCTGCGCCGTCCATGCGCGCGGCCTCCAAGATTTCGCCGGGGATTTCCTTGAAGTAGGTGAACAGCATCCACACGATAATCGGCAGGTTGACGAGCATCAGCACCGCCAGCAAACCGCCGCGGGTGTCGAGCAAGCCGAAGTCGCGGAACAGGAGATACATCGGCACTAACGCGGCCACCGGCGGCAGCATTTTGGTGGAGAGCATCCACATGAGAATGTTCTTGGTGTGGCGGGTGGGCGAGAACGCCATGGCCCACGCGGCCGGCACCGCGACCACCAAACCGAGCACGGTGGAGCCGACCGAGAGAATACCTGAGTTGAGCGCGTGTTTTAAGTAATCCGAGCGGCGTTGAATCTCGAAGTAGTTCTCCAGCGTCCAGTCGAACCACAAAAACTTCGGCGGCAATTGAATCGCCGCGCCTTCGGTTTTGAAACTGGTGAGCAGCGTCCACAGAATGGGAAAGAACAACAACAAGCCGACGCTCCAGCCGATGACGGTGAAGGCGAGTTTGCGTTGCACGGTGGCGGCGCGCGTCATGACGGCGGCCTCAGGCGTCCAGGTTTTTGCCGATGAGGCGAATGAGAAACACCGCGACCAGGTTGGCGAGGACAATCGCCACCACGCCGCCGGCCGAGGCGCCGCCGACATCGTATTGCAGCAGCGCCTGGGCGTAAATCAGGAACGACAAGTTGGTGGTGGCGGTGCCGGGGCCGCCGTTGGTGGTGACAAAAATCTCGGCGAACACCGACAACAAAAAGATGGTCTCGATTAACACCACCACGGTCAGCGCGCGCGCCAGGTGCGGCAGGGTGATGTGCGCGAACACCGCCAGCGGGCCGGCGCCGTCCATTTCCGCCGCCTCCTTTTGCTCGCGGCTCAGCGACTGCAAGGCGGTGAGCAGAATCAGCGTGGCGAACGGCAGCCAGCCCCAGGCCACAATCATGGTGATGGAAAACAGCGGCAACTGCGCCAGCCAGTCCACCGGCGCGACGCCGAGGCCTTGCGCGACCCACGCGAACAAGCCGTTGACCGGGTGCATCAGCATGTTCTTCCACACCAACGCCGACACCGTGGGCATGACGAAAAACGGCGCGACCACTAACAGGCGCACCACGCCCCGCCCCCAGAACGGTTGGTCCAGCAGCACCGCCAGGCCCACGCCGCCGACCACCGTCACCAACAATACGCCGCCGACCAACAGCAGCGTGTTCGCCAGCGCATCGAAGAACGCCGGGTCGGTGAGGAAGAATTGATAGTTGCCGAGGCCGGTGAATGACTCCAAGCCCGGCATCAGCAGGTTGTATCGCAGGAACGAGAAATACAGCGTCATCCCCAACGGCACCAACATCCACGCCAGCAGCAGCGCCACGGCCGGCGACATGGCGAGGCGGGCGGTGGCGTGGGCGTGGAGGGTGGGCATGGTGGGTGGTGGCGGTGGCGGTGAAGGATGTGACGGTGGTCTCTTCCGTCACCCCCGCAGTCTGTTAAGCGGGGGCGGTGACGGTGTTGGCGATGTCAAATGACGGTGAAGTCGAATCACCGGCGATAAAAAACCGGCCGCGCGTCACTGTGTACACAGTGGCGACGCGGCCGGTCGGTATAACACCGTGACGACGGTATTACTTTACCGTCACGGTCACTTCAAATAGCCGCCGCGTTTCATCGCCCGCTCGGTGAGGTTTTGGGCGTTGCGCAGCGCCTGGTCCACCGAAGTGCGCCCAGCCAGCGCGGCCGAGAACTGCTGGCCGACCTCGGTGCCGATGCCCTGGAACTCCGGGATGGCCACGAACTGCACGCCGACGTACGGCACCGGGTCCACCGTCGGCCGCGTCGGGTCGGCGGCGCGGATGGAGTTCAGCGTCATCTTGGCAAACGGCGCGGCGCGCAGGTAGGCCGGGTTTTTATACAGCGAAGTGCGGGTGCCGGGCGGCACATTCGCCCAGCCCTCTTTGCCGGCGACCAGTTCCAGATAGTCCTTGGAGGTGGCCCAGGCAATGAACGCCTTGGCCGCATCGCGCTTCTCGGAGCCGGCCGGAATCGCCAGCGACCACGCCCACAGCCAGTTGCCGCGCTTGCCGAGGCCGTTGTCCGGGGCCAGCGCGAAACCGACTTTGTCGGCGACCGTGGATTCGGCCGGGTTGGTCACGAATGAGGCGGCCACCGTGGCGTCGACCCACATGCCGCATTTGCCGGATTGGAACAGCGCCAGGTTTTCGTTGAAGCCGTTGGACGATGCGCCCGGCGGGCCGGCGTCGTTCAGCAAGTCGACATAAAACTGCAGCGTGTTTTTCCACTGCGGCGAGTCGAATTGCGGCCGCCAGTTCATGTCGAACCATCGCGCGCCGAAGGAGTTGGCGGTGGCGGTGATGAACGCGGTGTTCTCGCCCCAGCCGGCCTTGCCGCGCAGGCAGATGCCGTAAATCCCCGCGCTTTTGTCGGTGATTTTGCGCGCCGCATCGGCGATGAAATCCCAACTCGGCTCGGCCGGCATGTTCAGCCCGGCGCGTCGGAACAAATCGGTGCGGTACATCACCATGGAACTCTCGCCGTAGAACGGCGCGGCATACAGCGTGCCGTCCACCGAAAGCCCGTTGCGAATCGCCGGCAGCAGGTCGTCCACATCGTAGTCGGCGCCCAAGTCATCCAGCGCCACCAGCCAGTTCTGCTTCGCCCAAATCGGCACCTCGTAAGTGCCGATGGTCATCACATCGTACTGCCCGCCGCGCGTGGCGATGTCGGTGGTGACTTTCTGGCGCAGCACATTCTCCTCCATCGTCACCCATTCCAACGTAATGCCGGGATTTTTGGCGGTGAAGTCGTCGGTGAGTTTCTGCATGCGAATCATGTCGCCGTTGTTGACCGTGGCGATGGTCAGTTTTTGCGCCCGGGCATCGGTGGAGGCCGCGGCCGCCAGCGCACTCAAGCAGAGGGCCAGAAGCCCCCGTTGCAGGGTTTTCATTGAGGTTTCCTCATGGAAGGTGTTTAAGGGATAAATCCCCGCGCCCAAATGAAACCACGGCGCGGGAAGGCGAAACATAGCACAAAACCCACGATTTCCACCGTCGCGAATGCCGCTTTTGAATCGCCGGGCGCGCCCCATTGCCACTCCGGCGGCCGCCGGAGTCCAGAGTCTTTCCCGCCGACCCGACCGTCACCGTCGCGCTTAATTCCGCGGTTGCAGGGTGGTAATTAACCCCGCGATTTCGCCCTTTACACCGCCGAAGTTACCGCTACAATCCCGCCGCGCGCGCCGCGAAATCCGGCGCGGCGCGCGACCTCAACCTCAACCTCAACCTCAACCGGATAACCTCAAGCGGAGCGCCGGCGATGTGGAACGATGTGCGGGCCACCTGGGCGTTGTTGGTGGGCATCGGCTTTATGATGTTGGGCAACGGCCTGCAAGGCACGCTGCTCGGTTTGCGCGCGACCATGGACGGCTTCGAGACCTACATCACCGGCATCATGATGTCCGGCTATTTTGTCGGCATCTGTTTGGGCTCGATGTTCGCGCCGCGGTTGGTCGCGCGGGTCGGCCACATCCGCGTGTTCGCGGCGCTGGCGTCGGCCGCTTCGATTGCCATCTTAGTGCACGGTTTGTATGTCAACGCCGTCACCTGGACCGCGATGCGTCTCCTGACCGGTTTCAGTTACGCCGGCTTGTATGTGGTCACCGAGAGTTGGCTGAACGACCGCGCCGGCAACGAGAACCGCGGCAAGTTATTGTCGATTTACATGGTCATCGTCACTTTGGGTTTGGGCGGCGGGCAGTTCATGCTGAACCTCGCCGACCCGCGCCAGGCTGACTTGTTCATCTTGGTGTCGATGGTGGTGTCGTTCGGTTTGATTCCGATGCTGCTCACCGCGCGCCCGGCCCCGGCTTTCGAGATGTCGGGGAAAATGTCGTTGCGCGAGTTGTTCAAGGCGTCGCCGTTGGCGGTCATCAGCAACGCGCTGACCGGCGTTGCGCACGGCACCATCTTCGGCTTGGGCGCGGTGTATGCGCGACAATCCGGTTTCAGCGTCGAAGCGGTGTCGATTTTTATGGCGTGCTTTTTGTTCGGCGGTTTGTTGTTTCAGTGGCCGCTCGGCCAGTGGTCGGACCGCAAAGACCGTCGCGTGGTCATCGCCGCGATGGCCGGGGCCGGGGTTTTGCTGACCGCCGTGGCGGTGCTGTTGCCGGCCGGCAGCGCGTGGTTCTTCGCCGCGGTGGTGCTGCTCGGCGGCATGGCGATGCCGCTGTATTCGCTGTGCATCGCGTACGCCAACGACCGCCTCGAGCCGCAGCAAATCGTCGCCGCCAGCGGCAGTTTGGTGTTGGTCGCGGGGTTGGGCTTGAGCGCCGGCCCGATATTGGTCTCGTTCCTGATGTCGGCGTTCGGTACCGGGTTTTTCTTCAGCGGCATCGGCGGCGCGTTCGCGTTGATTTTCGGGTTCGCGGTGTACCGCATGGGCAAGCGCGCGGGCGTCGATGTCGAAGACCAGACGCCGACCCTGGCGGCCGGCCAAATCGGCACCCCGGTGGCCGAAATCAGCGCGCCGGATGCGGTCGACTATGTGGAAGCGGTCATCAGCGGCGAGGTGGAAAAACTCGATGAAGCGGATGATGAAGTGGAGAAGCGGTTGTGATGGCGCGTTTTGAATCGCCCGGCATCCTCCGCCGGCCACTCCGGGCTTTGACCCGGAGTCCAGAGTCTTTAATTGACCCGGCGAAAAGTTGAACGAAAGACTCTGGACTCCGGCGGTCGCCTTCGTTGCGGCTAAAGCCGCCGTACTTAATTAACAACCATCGTTGTAAAATAAAACAAACCATCAACCCACACCGGCAAAACCCATGCTCACCATAGATGCCCTGCAATATTCCAACTGGAGCCGCGCGGTTTTCGATGCGATGCGGCGCGGCGGGTTGGACTGCGCGCATGTGACCATCGCGTATCACGAGACTTGCGTTGAGACCTTGCGCAACATCGGCGCGTGGAATCGATTGTTTGAATTGCACGGCGATTTAATCATGCGCGCCGGCTGCGCCGAAGACATCAACGCCGCGGCCGCGGCCGGCAAAACCGCCATCGTCTTCGGCTTCCAAAACTGCTCGCCGATTGAAGACGACTACGCGTTGGTGGAAATCTTTCACGCGCTCGGCGTGCGCTTTATGCAGTTGAGTTACAACAACCAGAGTCCGCTGGCCGCCGGCTGCTATGAAGCGCGCGACAGCGGCGTCACAAAATTCGGCAAGCAAGTCATCGACGAGATGAACCGCGTCGGCATGGTCATCGACATGTCGCACAGCGCCGAGCGGTCGACGCTTGACGCCATCGATTATTCATCGCGCCCCATCGCCATCACCCACGCCAACCCGTCATCGTTCGCCGATGTGCCGCGCAACAAATCCGATGCGGTGTTGAAAGCGTTGGCCGGCCGCGGCGGCATGTTAGGTTTGAGTTTGTATCCGCCGCACTTGAAACATGGCTCCGTCTGTACGCGCGAATCGTTTTGCACGATGGCGGCGCGCACCGCGGAACTCATGGGCGTGGAACACCTCGGCATCGGCTCCGATTTATGCAGCAACCAACCGGCCGCGGTGTTGGCGTGGATGCGCGACGGGCGGTGGCGCAAACCGGCCGCCGTCGACGGTGCCGCCGACGCCGCGCCGCAATGGCCGCCGCAGCCGGCCTGGTTCGAGAGCGCCGCCGACTACCCGGGCCTGGCCGACGGTCTGGCGCAGGCCGGTTTTTCCGCGGCCGAGGTGGAACGCGTCATGGGACAAAACTGGCTGGATTTCTTCGCCCGGTCGTTCGGTCCCGCGGCGTAAAATCATCGGCATCGACAGCCAACGGGGAAGCGAAAATGAACCAACGCAAGCACGAAAAAATCGACTACATCGAGTTCCCTGCCGCGGACTTGGCGGCGGCGAAAACCTTCTTCGCCGCGGTGTTTGATTGGTCGTTCGAAGAATTCGGCGACAACTACATGGCGTTCTCAAACGCCGGCATCGACGGCGGATTCTACCGCTCGGATTTAACCGCGCGCGCCGCGGACGGCAGCGCGTTGGTGGTGTTTTACAGCGCCGAGTTGGAGTGCACGCGCGCCAACATCGAACGCGCCGGCGGCCGCATTGTCAAAGAAGTTTTTGCGTTCCCCGGCGGCCGGCGATTCCACTTCGCCGACCCCAACGGCAACGAGTTCGCGGTGTGGTCGGACTTGGACGCGGATGGGGAAGCGATTGGTTTATAACGGTTGCGCCGCAGATTAATTAACTGTCGCCGTCACCGTCACCGTCGTCGCCACCGTCGCCGTCGTCGTCACCGTCGCCATCACCGTCACGAATTCGCGCAATCAGAGTTGAAGTCGAACGCGCGAAACGAAACGGCAACGCATGCACTTGGCCTCCCCAGCCGCGCGCTTCGGCCGCGCCGGCGATTTGTTCGGGCCGCCAGTCGCCGCCTTTTACCAAATGTTCGGGGCGCGCCGCCAGGATGAGTTGCAACGGTGTTTCCTGCTCGAAGGCGACCACCGCATCCACCGCCGCCAACGCCGCCAACACCGTCATACGGTCTTCCAACGGCATCACCGGCCGCCCCGCGCCTTTGTTCTGCAGGCGCACCGAACGGTCGCTGTTGACGCCGACCAACAAGGTCTCGCCCAACGCGGCCGCGCGTTGCAAACAGTCGATGTGACCGCGGTGCAAGATGTCGAAGCAACCGTTAGTGAATACCAACGGCCGCGGTAACTTTGCCAGCCAGTCCGCCAACGCAACGCCGGCGTTCGGGTCATAAATTTTCCCCGCGCCACTGTCGTCACCGTCGCGGCCGGCCCCACCGTCACCGTCGCGCCCACCCCCGCCACTCCGGCGACCGCCGGAGTCCAGCGTCTTTGTCTTTGTCATGGTTTCCGCGCCGGTAATTTAATTCCGCGGCCGAAGGCCGCAATACCTGCAGGGAAGCAGGTATCCAGACGCCACGGATGGCAAATTAACCGACTCGATGATGCCCGTTTAATCACGCCAACCACGCTCCCGCCATCGCAAATCAATGATTATGCCGCGGCGTTTTCCGGGCGACGCCGCGTTTGCTGAGCGCGAATTCCAAACACGCGCCGGTCGCCAACTGCCCGGTTTCGCGGCGGAAGAGTGCCTGCCACGGGGTTTGGTCGCGCAAGACCGGCGGCCGCCAGGCCGCCTTGCGCCGCGTCCATTCGGCGTCGCTGACCAGCGCATTGGCCTCACCCTTGTTCAAGTCGATGCGCACCCGGTCGCCGGTTTGCAATAGCGCCAGCCCGCCGCCGAGCGCGGACTCCGGGCAGGCATTGAGGATGGACGGGCTGGCCGAGGTGCCGGACTGCCGGCCGTCGCCGATGCACGGCAGCGAGTCGATGCCGCGCCTGATGAGCCGCGCCGGCGGTGCCATGTTGACCACCTCCGCCGCGCCCGGCCAGCCGAGCACGCCGGCGCCGCGAATCACCAAAATGGTGTCCGCATCCACCGGCAACTTCGGGTCTTCAATGCGTGCGCGGTAGTCCTCCGAGCCGTCGAACACCACCACCGGGCCCTCCAACACATTTTTCCGCCGCGGCCGGTTCAGGTGACGGCGCGCGAAATCGTCGCTAATCACGCTGGTTTTCATGAGCGCCGAGTCGAACAAATTCCCGCGCAGCACCAAAAATCCGGCGCGTTTTTTCAACGGTTTGCGATACGGAAAAATCACTCGCCGGTCCACCGCGCGACCGTCGGCAAAATGCGCCTGCAAGTTTTGTGCCACCGTTTTGCCGCTCACCGTGAGCGCATCGCCGCGCAACTTGCCGGCGCGCAGCAACTCCGCGCACACCGCCGGCACGCCGCCGGCGCGGTGGTAACTCTCGCCAAGA
>JAPPPS010000149.1 GCA_028817405.1 Gammaproteobacteria bacterium | reverse complement strand
TAGGACAAGCCCCCGGCGCCTCCGCGCGCACCGATGGACACATGGGGCAGGTGTAAATGGCGGGCTTAATCATCGACGGCGCGGGCGCGGTTGCGGAGTTAATGTAGCACGACTCGCCGTCGCCCCCGCCGCCACTCCGGCAACAGCCGGAGTCCAGAGTCTTTGCTTTTTGTTGCTTCCTCGCGGTGCCAATTAAAGACTCTGGCTTCCTGATTGGTGAGAAATATAGTCGCTACGCTCCTTATTTCTCTACCATCAGGAATTGCGAATTAGAATCCGCCGCTACCTATTAATTTCCTCCGCCATTTGTTTCAGGCGTTCGGGTTCGGCGGTTTGCAGCATGGCGGCGACCGGGGCGGTGAGTTTGGCGGTGTCGGTCAGGCGGATTTGGCGTTTGACTTCCAGCAGCGAGGCCGGGTCCATGCTGAATTCGCGCAGGCCGAGGCCGAGCAGGATGCGGGTGTAGGCGGTGTCGCCGGCCATCTCGCCGCACATGGAGACCGGGATGCCGGCCGCGCGGCCGGCGTCGATGGTGTTTTTTATCAAGCGCAGCACCGACGGATGCAGCGGGTCGTAGAGGTAGTTGACTTCGTCGTCGATGCGGTCGATGGCGAGCGTGTATTGGATTAAATCGTTGGTGCCGATGGAGAGGAAGTCGAGACGGTGCGCGAACATGTCGGCGGCCACCGCGGCCGCCGGCACTTCGACCATGCCGCCGACCGGCGTGTCGGGGTTGAATCTCGCGCCTTCGTCGCGCAACTCGCGTTTGACTTGCGCCAGCAACTCGAACAACTGGTTCAACTCCTCGATGTTCGACAGCATCGGCACCATGATGCGCACTTGCCCCACCGCCGCGGCGCGGTAAATCGCGCGCAACTGCGGCTTGAATAAACTCAAGTCGTGCAGGCACAAACGAATCGCGCGGCGGCCGAGGGCCGGGTTGGTGGCCGCGGCGTCGGCGCCGCGGTTGGGGTCGCGGTCGACGCGCCCGCCGTCGACTTGTTTGTCGGCGCATAAGTCGAGCGTGCGGATGGTGACCACGCGGCGCGCGCGCTTGACCACATCGGCGTACACTTCGAACTGCTCTTCCTCGTCCGGCAGGCCGGCGCGGTTCATAAACAAAAACTCGGTGCGGTACAAGCCGACGCCGTGCGCGTTGCCGGAGGCGGCCGCGGCGATTTCCTCCGGCAGTTCGATGTTCACCAGCAGCGCCACCGCTTCGCCGTCCAAGGTGACCGACTCGGCGTCGCGCAGCGAGTCGAGCGCTTGGATGCGGCGCAGGATTTTGGTCCGCCGGCGCTGGTAGGCGGCCAGCGCCGCGGCGTCCGGATTCACCAACACCACGCCGCGCTTGCCGTCGATAACCAACACATCGCCGGTGCGCAAGTATCGGGTCGCGCCGTGCAAGCCGACGATGGCGGGGATGCGCATGGAACGCGCGAGAATCGCGGTGTGCGAAATCGGGCCGCCTAAGTCGGTGACGAAAGCGGCTATGCGGCGACGCTTTAAATCGATGGCGTCGGCCGGGCTCAAGTCATCGGCGACGATGATTTCGCCGCGCCAATCTTCCGTGTCGTTGGCGACGGTGTCGTTGGCGGCGACGGCGGCGGACTCTTCGGCGACGGTGTCGGCGTTGATTGCAGCCGCGGCGACGACGGTGTCGTTGGTTTCATCGCCGGCCGAATCCACACCGTCAGCATCACCGTCGGATTCCTCCAACAACTCGCCTTGAATGCGGTGGATGACTTGCGCGACATCGACCGACTTGCCGCTTAAATACGGGTCGTGCAGCGCTTTGAAAAACCCGTCCAGCGACTCGGCGTGGCGCGCCAACGCGGCCTCGGCGTTGATGCATTGCGCGGCGATGATGCGCGCCGGTTGCTCGGTCAGAGCCGGGTCTTCCAGAAGCATTAAATGGATGCCGAGGAACGAGACGATTTCCTCCGGCGCATCGGCCGGCAACGCCTCGCGGATGCCGGTGAGCGCCGCATGCGCGCGCGCCACGGCCGCGCGCAGGCGTTTAATTTCGGCGTCGACCCGGTCGCGCGCGATGGAAAACGCCGGCGTCTCGCGCGCCGCGCGGCGAATGACGCGCGCCACGCCGATGGCGATGCCGCCGCCCACGCCGCTGGCGTGCAGGGTGAACACTTACTCGCCCTCGCCGAAGCGCGCCGCGAACAGGCCGCCGACCGCGGCCGCCGCGGCCGTTGCATCGCGGCCGCGCACCGTCAGGGTTAACTCGCAGCCTTGCGCCGCCGCCAACATCATCACATCCATGATGCTTTTGGCGTCGGCGGTTTTTGTTGCGCCGCCGGGGGATTCGCCGGCCGCCAGGGACAACTGAATGGCGCTGTCGAAACCGGCCGCCAACTTCACCAACTGCGCCGCGGCCCGGGCATGCAAGCCGAGTTTGTTGCTCACCGTGATGCGCGTCTCGAGCACGGTCGCGCCGGCATCCGCGGACGCGGACTCGGTGTTGGCGAGCGTCGCCGCGGAATCGACGCCGGCGCCGGCGGAATTCATGCGACTCATTCCGCCAACTCCCGATGTCGCACTTGCACCTTGATGCCGTCTGCGTTGAAGCGCCGGCGCAGGCGTTCGGCGATGAACACCGAGCGGTGGCGGCCGCCGGTGCAGCCGATGCCGACGGTGAGATAACTGCGGTTCTCCGCGGCGAAACCCGGCAGCCATTGGCGCAGGAATTCGTGGATGGCGCGCGCCATGTCGCGCACCGATTGATGCGCGTCGAGATGTTCGATGACCGCTTGGTCGAGGCCGCTCAGCGCGCGCAAGTTTTCTTCCCAGTGCGGGTTGGGCAGGCAACGCACATCAAACACGAAGTCGGCCTCGCGCGGCGAACCGAACTTGAAGCCGAACGATTCGATGAGAAACAGCGGGCCGGTGTGCGCGCCGCCGGCCGCGAAGTCGCGGGTCAAGCGGCGCAGTTCATGCGGCGTGGTGGCGGTGGTGTCAATGACTTTTTCGGCGCGGTCGAACAGCGGCTGCAGCAACTTGCGTTCCTGGCGAATGCCCTCGACCAACGGCGTGTGCGCGTCGGTCAGCGGATGCTTGCGGCGGGTCTCGCTGTACCGCCGAATCAAAGTCGCCTCATCGGCCTGCAAACAGAACACCCGGCACGCGCGCGCGCGTTCCAAGGCGCGCAGTTTGTCGTCGAGCGCGAGAAGAAAATGCTTGTTGCGCGAGTCGATGCTGACCGCGGCATCGGTTAAACGCGCAGCATGGGCCGCGCCGGTTAATCGCGCGTTGTTGTCGACGGTGTTGTTGTCGACGGTGTTGGCATCGTCGCCGTCGTTGGCACCGTCACCGTCACCGTCACCGTCGCCGGGTCCGGCTTGCAAGTGGCGGCCGAACTCCGGCAGCAGCACCGACGGCAGGTTGTCGATGCAGTAGTAGCCGATGTCCTCCAGCGACTGCAACGCCACGCTTTTGCCGGAGCCGGACAAGCCGCTGATGATAATCATGGGCGACGGCGTCCATGCAATTTTGATTCGCGCGCCGGCGCCGGCAAGAGCGCCGGCATCAAGATCGACAAACGTGTCGCGAACCTCATGGTTTTACCTCGATGCCGCCAAGACATGCAGCCAGTTCGTCCGCACTGTCGCAACTTTTCAATTGCGCGGTAAAACCCGAGTCGCTAAAACTCGCCGCCAACGCCGCCAAAATATTGAGATGCGTCGAAGTGGCGTCGACCGGCACCAACAAACACACCGCCAACCACACCGGCTGGCCGTCCGGCGCGTCGTAGTCGATGGCGTTTTTCAGTCGCGCCGCGGCGATGACCGGCGCGTCCAGACCGTCGAGGCGGCCGTGCGGCAGCGCGATGCCGCGGCCGACGCCGGTGCAGCCGAGTTTTTCGCGCTTAATTAAAGTGGCGAGGATGTCGTCCAAGCCCGGCGCGCCGGCTTGCGCCGACACCATGCGCGCGAACTGCTCGAACAACCGCTTGCGGCTGCCGACTTCCAAGTTGACCGCCACGCGCTCGACTGCAAGAAAATCGCCGATGCGCGGCCGGGCGGCGGTCACGGTGTCGGCGGTCGAAGTTGCGCCGGCGCCGTCACCGGCGCCGGCCGCGCCGTTATTCGCCGGCGCCGGCATCCAGTTGCTCATCCGTCACCGCGGTCCGGCGGTTGTTTCAGCGACTCGTCGCCGCGGTGGTGGTCGGTCAGTTTTTCCTTGTGCTTGATGACCTGGCGGTCGAGTTTTTCGGCCATGGAATCGATGGCCGCATACATGTCGCCGGCGGTGGCCGCGGCGTGCAGAGTCGCGCCTTTGGTGTTGACCGTGGCCTCCGCCATGTGGCGGGTTTTCTCGACCTGCAGCACCACATGGGTGCGCGTAACATGGTCAAAATGGCGGGTGATTTTTTCCACCTTGTCCGCCACATGACCGCGCAGCGCGTCGGTGATGTCCATGTGCTGCCCGCTGATGGAAAGTTGCATGCGCAAGTCCTCCGTCCTCCGGTGGGTTGATGTGGATGCGCGGATTGTAGCGCAAAATGGCGGAGGCGGAGGCGGCGTTGCGGCGCGACGGTGGCGGCCGCGGGCGGCGAAACCGTCGCGCGCCGGGCGCGCCGGCGATGCCGCTAAAACCCCGCGGCCATGCCGTCTTTGCGGTGGTCGGAGCCCGCGATGTAACCGCCGCTCGATTCGTCGACCACAATCAACTGCGCGCCGCCGAACGCGAAGTCGGCGTCCGGTGCATCGCCGAGAATGCGGTGGCCGCGCCGCGCCAATTCCGCCTTCACCCGCGCATCGACGCCGGCCTCCAACGCCACGCGGTTGTCCTCCAGCACCCGCCACCGCGGCGCGTCGCTGGCGGCCTGCGGGTTCTGGCCGTAGTCGCACACGCGAATCACCATCTGCGCGTGACCCTGCGGCTGCATCGGCCCGCCCATCACGCCGAAACTGAGCAGCGGCTTACCCGCGCGCAGCGCGAACGCCGGGATGATGGTGTGGAACGGGCGTTTGCGGCCGGCGATGCAGTTAGGATGGCCCGGCTGCAGGTTGAAACCGGCCGCGCGATTCTGCAGCGCGATGCCGGTGTCGGGGATGACGATACCGGAGCCGAAGCCCATGAAGTTGCTCTGGATGAACGACACGAGCATGCCGTGCTGGTCGGCGGTGGTTAAATAGACGGTGCCGGCCGCGGGCGGGACACCGTACGCCGGGCGGCCGGCGCGGCGCATGTCGATGGCCGCGGCGCGGGCGTCGATGTAGGCGGAGTCGAGCAGGCGCATCGCCGGAAATTCCATGCAGTCCGGGTCGGCGATGTAACGGTGCGCGTCCGCTAATGCGAGTTTCATTGCCTCGATTTGCAGGTGGAAGAAGTCCGGCGAGTCGAGCGCGTAGCGGCGGATGTCATGGCGCGCGACCAAGTTCAGCATGATGAGCGCGGCCAACCCCTGGCCGTTGGGCGGGATTTCATGCAGTTCGATGTCGCCGTCGCGCGCGCGGTAGGCGGCGGCGATGGTGCCGACCCAGTCGCAACGGTGTTCCGCGAGGTCGGCATGCGCGAGTTTGGCGCCGGCCGCGGTGGCGGCAGCGATGATTTTGTCGGCGATTGCGCCGCGGTAGAATGCTTCGCCGTGGGTGTCGGCGATTTTTTCCAGCGTGTCGGCTTGGGCCGGGAACTTGAAAATCTCGCCGGCGCGCGGCGCCCGGCCATGCGGCAGAAACGGCGCGAAGTCGGGGAATTCCGCGGGCGTGAAAACTTCCGCGGCCGCGGCCCACGCGGCCGCGGTCACCGGCGCCACCGCAAAGCCGTCGCGCGCATAACCGACCGCGGCGTCGAACAACCGCGCAAACGGCAACCTGCCGAAACGCCGCGACAATTCCGCCCACGCGCTCACCGCGCCCGGTACCGTCACCGAGTCCCAGCCGCGCTGCGGCATCGCGCTCCGCCCGGCGAAATCGGCCGGCGTCACCGCGGCCGGGCTGCGCCCCGAGGCGTTCAAACCGTGCAGTTCATCGCCGTCCCAGACGATGCAAAACGCGTCCGCGCCGATGCCATTGCTGGTCGGCTCCACCACCGTCAGCGCAATCGCCGCCGCCACCGCCGCATCCACCGCATTGCCGCCGCCGCGCAGCGCGTCCACGCCGGCCTGCACCGCCAACGGTTGCGAAGTCGCCACCACATTGCGCGCCAACACCGGCATCCGCGCGCCGGGATACGGGCAAGCGAAGTCGATGGGATGCATGGCGGGGAAGTCGAGAACGTGGGCGATGAGCGACGGTGACGGTGGAATTATACCCGCGCGCCTTGCGATTTTTGCGTTTGACCGGCGCGGGAGGTTCGGCTATATTCCTGCTTGCGAAGATTGACCACTGGGTAGCCCGCGGTGCCGGGTTACCTGTCGAATACAACAGCGTTTTTGCCCGGCGAGCGCCAGTTCAACGGGGCGAATAGGCAGGAATTTCACAACTACCTAGTGGTGATCTTCGCAACGACCCGGCGCTTTACGCACCGGATTTTAATGAACCTTTTCACGAGGACATGACGATGGCTACGACCAATAGCAACCGCGGAAAACCCAAGCAAATCGATCTTGCCGTATTGGAAACCGCCGAGTGGTATAAAGGCGACCGCACAACGACTGTGCGGTCGTTTATGCCGTTGCTAACGCAAATGGTTTACGACAATCCAAACTGGTTTCACTACGCGACTTTTATGGGGTCAAATTCTTTCGCGGAAGCGTTGGAGAATTTGGTTCATAAAGACGGTGTCAACTATATTTACATCGGCACGCATGGCGAAGATGACAAAATCCAAGGTTTCCTCCCGGGAGACAGCCACCCCAACAAGACAACATGGGAACGGTGTTTCAGTAAAGGTGCCCTGCGCGGAATATTCCTTGGCGGATGTGAAATGAACTTCTTGGCGGGGAAAATATCCAGTCTCTTAACTCGCAGCACACATAATCCGCCCCCATGGGTCGCGGGCTATTGGAAATCCATCGATTGGATGGATGCCACGATGTTGGACTTGGCGTTTTTGCGCGAAGCGCTCAACCCCAAGGTGAACAGCGAAAAAGCCATAAAAGGCGTGTTGAACAAATTGGAGGGAAAAGGTTATGGCGGAATTATGGAATCGCTGGGTTTCACCGTATACATCGGCGGCAAGGAAATTTACTTCGGCGACAAGGAAACGGCGTTTGGATAATCGGTGACGCGAAGAAAAACTTGACATATTAAGAATGCAGACCACGGCGTAACTCGGCCGGTGCGGGCGGGGATTGTACATCTCGGCGTGATACAATCCCCGCCGTTGCGCGAAAACTCCGGTTTCATTTTCGGGGAAAACCATGAAACCACCGACATCCATCGACTTATCCGCGTTGCCGGAGCAAGCGCGCCGCGAGGTGTACGACTTTTATCTGTTCATCAAACGACGCTTTGATATCCGGGCGGCGGGCGAAAGCGCGCTGCTCAGCGAGGACAGTTTGGCTGACGGCTGGCTGGGCCAAACGGAAGATGAAGCATGGAAGAATTTTCAGTAGGCGATGCCTTGATGAGATGACATTCCCGGCCGGCTGAGACATCGCGCCGGTCAAGATTCAGAAATTCTGCGCGCCGGGCAATCCGTCATGTGTTCATTCCAGGTTTTTATGTTGAATACGGCGCAGGCGGCTATGGGCGCTCTTTTCCATCTCCCGCCGGTTTGGTCGCGCAGGGGGATTTTTCTTTTCAAGGCGTCGGTTCTTGCCAGCAAATCGACGCCGGTCAAGTTTTCAACCGCGATTAATACATAATAATGGACCGGTTTTTGGACTCCGCCGGACGCCCATTCATAGAGAAAAGAATCCCGGCATTTGTATACGAGGTCCGCGTCGATGCTCCCCGAAGCAAACTCTCCGATGAATCGGTCACGGTTCGCCGCTCCCGCCTGCGGGTTGTCCGGGTCTTTTATCTCGATGAACAAAATTTTGTCTCTCCTCTCCATGATGAAATCCACGGATTTCATGCAGTGCGTGAGCCCATGCGATGCGGCGTCGTCAAATTTACGAATTTGGATTCCGCGCTTTGGCGTGATTTGAATGTCCCCTTCTTGCGCGGTCATCGTTGCGCTCCGGTTATGCTGCGTTTTATTTCGCGGTCGTAGAGACTGTCAAAAGCGTCCGCGATGGCGTTGGGGTGGATATTAAGGTAGGAATCGGTTTTGCGCCAAACGATGTTTCCGTTCTCTCGAAACAGGGAATGGAAAACGACTTTGTCGGTCGGCTTCTTTTGCAAATCCAATTCTTTGAGGATGCAGTAGTCATGGGTCGCCAAAAATATCTGCACGCCGATGCGCTGCAACTCCAGAAGAATTTCCAACAGTTTGCCGAATAACGAAGGATTCAAATTGGTTTCCGGTTCATCCCAGAACAAAACCGCTCCTTTTGACAGGGTGCCGTTCTGGATGAGAAGCCAGAGCAAGCCCAACTTGCGCATGCCTTCCGCCAACAGCGAAAACTCGAGGTTTCCCTGCCGGTTCCTGAGAAAAAATTCGGTTTCTTTGGTCGCGACTTTTCCTTCCATGATGTTCTGCAGGATGGGCAACAGTTTCCTCCTAACCGGGTCGGGCTTGCCGCGAAGCGGCGGCAAATAGGCGCGGTTAAGAATGTCGTCGTATATCGCCTCAAAATGCAGTTCCCGCTGCGCGTACGACGCTTGAAAGCCCGGCGCGTTGGAAAGCATTTCCTTGACCGGAATGAACACGCTTTTAATCGGCTTGGCGTTCCACTTTCTAACCCCGGCCAATTTCACAGACTGCGCTTCCGGCGCGGTCGCGTGATTGGAAAAAGAGGCGCGAAGGCTTGTTTGGGCGCGGGGAATTTGGCGGGAAACTTTTACGCTGCAGGCGGAACTGCCGGTTTGCCGTTTAACCAGCCGCCCCAAGGCGTTGCCCGAAGGGAGGAATACTCGAACCAATTTTTCCGCAAAGTTGTCGCCGGTGCGGGTGACATCGCAAGCGGCGTATCCGACTTTCATTATGTGCGTTTTGCCGGTGCCGTTGGCGCCGACCAACACGTTGATGCCGGGGGAAAATTTAATTTCCAGGTTTTGGAAAGCGGTGAATTTTTCAAATTTTACGGCGGTCAAAGACATGACGGTGTTCTCTCACGATAGTGGTCGGGAAGTTCTGCGCAAAAGTCGAAGATAGCATACCCGGAATTATGCGGCAACCTCAGCAAAAATAAACGAGACGGCATGACGAACATTCGTCAACCCTCCACCGCCTGATGCGCCGGCAGCGGCGTGTATTCTTCCGGCGCCGGTGCCGCTGTTGTCCGCGCGCGTTTTTGCCGGCGTATTTCCAGCGGCGCGAGCAGCAGCGACATCATGGGCGGGACGATGAGCAGGGTGATGAGCGCCGATAAACTCAAGCCGCCGACCACCACCGAGCCGAGGCCGCGGTATAACTCCGAGCCGGCGCCGGGGAACAACACCAGCGGCAGCATGCCGAAGATGCTGGTGAGCGTGGACATAAAAATCGGGCGGATGCGGTTGCGCGTGGCGCGGGCAATGGCGTCGAGCGGCGGCATGTTTTCGCGGCGGATGAGATGCAATGTTTGATGCACCAATAGAATCGCGTTGTTGACCACGATGCCGATGAGGATGACGAAGCCGAGCATGGTGAGCATGTCCAGCGCTTGATAGGTGTATAAGTTCAACACCGCCAGCCCGGCGATGCCGCCGACCGCGGCCACCGGCACCGACAGCATGATAATCAGCGGATAAAAGAAACTCTCGAACAGCACCGCCATCACCAAGAACACGATGATGAGCGACAGCGCCATGTTGACCGCCATGGCGGCGCTGGTCTCGACCAACTTGTCGGCGGTGCCGGAGATGCGCAGTTTGACCCCCGCGGGCAGGCCTTCGGCTTGCAGCGGCGCGATGACTTGCGCGCGGATGATGTCGATGGCGGCCTCCAGCGGCAGGGTTTGGTTGGGGCGCACTTCCAATGTGATGGTGCGGAATCTTTCGCGGTGGCGGATTTCGGTGGGGCCGGCGGTCAGCACGATGTCGGCCACCGACGAGGCCGGAATCACCTGGCCCGCGGCGGTGACGATGGGCAGGTTGCCGATGCCTTGCGTGCGCCCGACCGAGTCGCTGCGGCCTTTCAGCACGATGTCCATGAGTTTGCCGTCGACCGTGGATTGCGCGGCGCGCAGACCGTCGTTGAAGGTGTCGATGGTGCGCGCCAGTTCGCGCGCGGTCACGCCGCTGTCCGACAACCGCAGGCGGTGCGGAATCACGCGCACTTCCGGCGCGCCCAATTCCAAGCCCGGCAGCGGCCGCCATTCGTGGCCGTCCGGGCGCGGGAACAGGCCGATGATGCGGCCGAAAGCGCGGTTGGCGACTTCGAGAATGACTTCCAGGTTCGGGCCCGCGATGTCCAGTTCGATGCGCCGCCCGCCGCCGATGCCGCGCCCGAAGATGGACGGTTGGGTGATGAAACCGAAAGTGCCGGGCTCGCGGAACACCGGCCGGCTCAAGATGGGTTTGAGTTCGGCGACGCGTTCCGGGGTCAGCGCGACCACGCCGAGGAAGGTGCGCGCGCGGGTGGCGACGAAGAAGAAACGCTCGATTTTCGGCGGCTCATCGGCCGCGGCCGGCGCGGCGGCCGCGGCTGCATAACCGTCACCACCGTCGTCGCCACCGTCACCACCGTCACCACCGTCACCGCTCCACAAATGCCGGGTCTCGTTCTCGATGCCCTCGGCGATGCGCGTGGTGGTGTCGAGGTTGTAGCCGGGCGGCGGAATGATGATGCCGAATAGGAGGTTGCGGTTGCCTTCCGGCAGGTATTCCAACTTCGGCAGCAGTTGCCACGCGCCGGCCGTGGCCGCCACGGTGACCGCGACGGTAATCAGCAACGCCAGCATTTTGCTGCGCACCACCACCGCGGTGAAACCGTTGATGGCGGCGGCGAAGCGTCGCGCCGCCGAGTCAATCACCGGCAAATGCAAACGGCGCAGGCCCGGCGCCCCCGCCCCCGCCCCCGGCGTCCCCGTCCCCGACAAACCGCCGCCGCCCAACAACCGATTCGACAGCGCCGGAATCACCGTAATCGACACCACCAGCGACAACAGTACCGACACCGAAATCGCCACCGCGATGTCGCGGAACAACTGCCCGGCCTCCAGTTCCATGATGAGTATCGGAATGAATACCATGACCGTGGTCAACGCCGAGACCAGCACCGCGCCCCACACTTGTTTCGCGCCTTTGAGCGCGGCTTGGAAGTTGGAATGCCCGGCTTCCTTGTGGCGGTAGATGTTTTCCAGCACCACGATGGCGGCGTCGACCACCATACCCACGGCGAACGCCAGGCCGGCCAGCGAGATGACGTTAATCGAGCGGCCGAGCGCGGCCATGGCCACGAACGCGCCGACCACCGACACCGGAATGGCGAGCGAAATCACCACGGTGGCGCGAAACGAGCGCAGGAACAGCAGCAGCAACAACGCCGCCAAACTGCCGCCGACCCAGATGTTTTGCTGCACCAGCGCAATCGCCGAGTTGATGTACACGGTCTCGTCGTACACCTGCCGCAGCGCCAGGCCCGCGTCCGGCACCGCGGCCCGGTTCAACTCCGCCACCGCTTCCTCGATGCCGCGCATGGTCTCGATGACATTGGCGCCGGTTTGGCGGGTGGCGTTGAAGGCCATGGAGGCGCGGCCGAGATAGCGGATGGTCGCGCCCGGTTCTTTGTAGCCGAAGCGTACTTCGGCGATGTCGCCGAGCGTGACTCGCCCGCCGCCGCCGCTGCCGTCATTACCGCGCAACAGTACGCGGCGGATGACACCTAAGTCGTTCAACTCGCCTTCGGTGCGCACCACATAGCGGCGCTTGCCTTCGTCGATGTCGCCGGCGCCGAGCGAGATGTTGGCGCTTGCCAAAGTGGCCGCCAAGTCGCTCACGGTGAGGCGGTACCGCGCCAACTGGGCCGGGTCCACCACCACATGAATCTCGCGCTCGCTGCCGCCGTAGACATTGACCCGGCTGACCCCCGGCACGCGCTCGATGCGCTCCTTGACCACATCGGTGACGAAGTCGCCGAACTCGTGCACCGGGCGGCCGCCGCCGTCCAATTCGTTGATGACAAACCACGCGATGGCGTTATCTTCGCTGCCGGCCGTGTCCAGGGTCGGTTGGTCGACTTCGTCCGGGTAGCCGGTCACGCGGTCCAGGCGGTTGGCGACCAACAACAACGCGCGGTCCATGTTGCTGCCGATGCGGAATTCCAGCGTGATGCGCCCGCGCCCCTGCTCGGCCTGGCCGGTAATCGAGCGCAGGCCCTCGAGGCCGGCCAACTGTTCTTCTTGGCGGTTGATGATTTCGCGCTCGACTTCGACCGGGGCCGCGCCGAACCATTCGGTGGTGATGGTGATGACCGGGCGGTTGACATCCGGCGCCAGTTGAATCGGGATGGTGCGCAGCGCGACCAAGCCGAACAGCACCACCAGCAGCACCGCGGAGATGACTGCGATGGGGCGGTTGATGGCGGCGGCGATGAGGTTCATGGGGTGGATTCGGTGGGCGGCGATTCATCCGTTGCCGCGGTCGCGGCCGTGGCCGATGCCGGCAGCGTGGATGATGCCGGCGCCGCCGCCCCGGTCGCCGTCGCCGCCGTTGGATTGGAAACCGCGACCGGCTGATTCGGCTGCAGGCGTTCGTTGCCGCGCACCACCGTCATGTCGCCGGGCGCGAGACCGTCCAGCACCTCGAAACGGTCGCCGCTTGACTGCCCGGTGCGAATCCGCCGCACCACCGCCAAGCCGTCCTCGACCACGAACACGATGGCGTCGCGGCCGCGCTGCACCACCGCGTCTTTGTGCACCGACACGATGTCGCGGCGCGCCCCGGCCGGTACCAGTACCGTGGCGCTCTGCCCGTCCGCCAGCGGCCCCGCGCCGCGGCCGAAGTCGACATGGAATCGCACCCGGCGGGTGCGGGTGCGCGGGTTTTCCTCCGGCACCACCGCGCGCGCGGTGGCGCGGTGCACTGAGCCGTTGTCGAGGCGCATTTCGACCTGCGCGCCGGCGACACCGTCACCGTCACCGTCGCCGCCGCCGATGATGCCGCTCAGCCGCTCGGCCGGGATGTCCGCCTCCAGTTCCAACCGGCGCTCCGACACCAGCCGCGCCACCGCCTGGCCGCGCTGCAAAAAACTGCCGACCTCGGTGAGGATTTCGGTGACCGTGCCGTCAAACGGCGCTTTGATGTCGGCGTAACTCAAGTCCAACTCGGCCAGGCGCACCTCGGCCGCGCTGCCGGCAACCGCGGCCGCGGCCTCCTCGGCGCGCGCCGAAGCGATGCTGCGCCGCTGCTTGGCGTCGTCGTACACCGCCCGGCTCACCGCCGCGGAATCGGTCAAGCCGCTCAGCCGCCCGACCTCCTGGCGCGCCAACTGCAACTGCGCGTTGGCGGTTTTCAACTTTGCCGTCTCCTCCGCATGCCGCGCGCGCGCCAACGCCAGCCGCAACTCCAGCACCGCCGGCCCCAGCGTCGCCAGCGTCTGCCCGCGCGCCACCCGCGCGCCGACCTGCACGCGCATCGCGTCCACCGTCCCGGCGATGCGCGTGGTCGCGGCCC
Source organism: Gammaproteobacteria bacterium (assembly GCA_028817405.1). GTDB lineage: Bacteria > Pseudomonadota > Gammaproteobacteria > Arenicellales > Poriferihabitantaceae > JAHRAW01. The sequence continues at coordinate 11,766 of JAPPPS010000149.1, read as the reverse complement.
CCGCCTGCTTGGCGACCAGCCGGCCGATAATCGGCACCGTCTGCGTAAACGACTGCCGCAGCACCGCATCGGTGGTCACCGGCGCGGCCGGCTGCGCGAACGCGGCGGGCCCCCCGGTCGCCGCAACGCACACCAACGCGGCCAACACGGCCAACACGGCGATGGCGGTCGCGGCGGCCGCGCCGGCAAAAAATCTACGCCCGCGCCGGCGCGCCTCATCGTGGAATCGTGAATCAAACATGGCAAAAAACGCCCCGCGAACCCCCGCGCGGCATCGGAAACAGACGCGCAATTCTACCCCATCTCCGCTACAATCCACGCATGCCGCCCGCCCAAGCCATCTCCGAAAACTTCTCGAAACTCAAGGCGAAACTGCGTGAGTTGTTTCAACTCGACCGTGGTGACCTGGACTTCGGCCTGTACCGCATCATGGCGCACAAGAGCGCCGAAGTCGGCGCGTTTCTGGAAAACGACCTCCTGCCGCAGATTACCGAGGCGCTGGGCGACATCGCGCAATCCGACACCACCTTGTTCGAAGATGCGCTCGAAAAGGCGGCCGAAAGCGCACGGAAACTGGGTTTTGACCCCGAGCAATCCCCCAAAATTAAGGAACTGCACGCCCAAATCAAAGCCGCCAAAACCGACCAGCAGACCGAGGCCGACACCTACAACCATCTGTGCAACTTCTTTTCCCGCTACTACGACGAAGGCGATTTTATGTCGCTGCGCCGATACAAAGGCGCGAGCAAAGACGCCTATTCGATTCCGTATAACGGCGAGGAAGTCAAACTGCACTGGGCAAACGCGGACCAGTATTACATCAAGACCACCGAGAATTATGCGTCTTATATTTTCACCGTCGGCGGCGACAAACGACGCGTAAGGTTCGAGATAGCGGCGGCCGACAACGAGAAAGACACCATCAAGGAAGCGAACGGCAAGCAGCGGCATTTTGTTCTGTCCAACAACTTCATCGCCGAGGACCGCGGCGAGTTGGTTGTCCGCTTCGAGCACCGTCCGCTGACCGAAGGCGAGAAGAAAAAACATCCGCAAAACGGCGTCAAGCGGCAGGCCTCCATCAACGCCGAGACCGAACAGCGCATCCGCGCCAAACTGCAAGGCGACTGGCCGAACTTATTGCTGGCGGACTGCCCGACCGAAGCGGACCCCGAGCGCACGCTGCTCGGCAAACACATCACCGTGTACACCGCCAAGAACAGTTTCGATTATTTCATCCACAAAGACCTGGGCGGTTTTTTGCGCCGCGAACTGGACGCGTTTTTGAAAAGCGATGTGCTGTCCATCGACAACTTGACGCTGGCGGATAACCCGATGGTGTTCATCCGCAGTCTGGCGCAACTGAAAGCCATCAAGTTGGTCGGCGACAAAATCATCGACTTCCTCGCGCAACTGGAAAACTTCCAGAAACAACTCTGGCTGAAAAAGAAATTCGTGCTGGAAACGCAGTATTGCGCAACCCTCGACAAAGTGCCGGAGTCGCTGTACCCGGCCATCGCCAAAAACAAACGACAGCATGCGGAATGGAAAGCGCTGTATTCCCCGCCGGCGGCCGCGGGCAAACCGTTCACGACGGAATTCCTGAAACAACATCCGCATCTGGTGCTGGACACCAAACACTTCGACGACGCGTTCAAAGACCGACTGCTGGCGGCGTTGTCGGAAGCCGGCCCGATGGAAGAGTCGCTCAACGGCCTGCTGGTGCACGGGGAGAATTTTCAGGGGTTGAATTTGCTGCAGGAGCGGTACAAGGGGCAGGTGAGGAGCATTTATATTGACCCGCCGTATAACACCGACGCGTCGGCGATTCTTTACAAGAACGACTACAAGCATTCTTCGTGGCTGACTTTGGTGGAAAACCGTTTGGCTGAATCCAAAACGTTGCTGTCCGCAGACGGCATTCTGTGCTGCGCCATTGATGACGAAGAGTCTTGGCGTTTGCGGGATTTGATGAAAGTCATGTTTGCGCGGGAGTTGGGAATCGTTTCGGTTCGTTCCACCCCGGCCGGCCGCAAAACCAGCGACAAGTTTTCTCCGTCACACGAATACGCTTTGTTCTACGGCGCTTCGAATGCGACCCCGGGCGTTCTGAACAAGACGCAGAAAGAATTGGACCGTTACCCGTTTACTGATGAAATCGGGCGGTTTGCTTGGAACAACTTGATTCGGCACGGCTCCGGGGACCTGCGGGAAGATGTCCCGACAATGTTTTATCCGATTTATGTCAGTTCCGATGATTCGCTCCGCGTTCCCAAAATGGAATGGGATGAAGGAAAGCAAGAATACAAAATTCTGGAAAAACCGAAAGGCGATGAAGTCGCCGTTTGGCCGGTGCGACAGCAAAACGGCGAGAAGGTGGAAAAACGGTGGCATCGCGGCTGGGAGCGGGTGACGAAAGAGCCCGAAGAATATCGCGTCCGCCGCAACGGCAACGGCGATGTCAGCATAGACTTCAGAATTCGCATGGACGAGGAGGCCATGCCGAAAACTTGGTGGGGCGACAGCAAGTATTCTTCGGCAAATCACGGAACGAAAGCGCTGAAAAATATTTTGCCCAACTCTTCGTTTGATTTTCCAAAATCGGTGGAGTTGGTCAAAGACTGTTTGCTGGCGACCGGCGCAGTTGAGCCCGATGTGAACATCGTGGATTTCTTCGCCGGCTCCGGCACCACCGGCCATGCCGTCATCAACTTGAACCGCGAAGACGGCGGCAACCGAAAATACATTCTGGTCGAAATCGGAAAGCATTTTGACGAAGTGCTTCTGCCGCGCATGAAAAAAGCGGTCTACGCCGCCGACTGGAAAGACGGCAAGCCGGACCGCGGCGGCGGCGTCAGCCAGTTGTTCAAATACATCCGCCTCGAATCCTACGAAGATGCGCTGGACAGTCTGGCGGTCAACTCCCGCGAAGCGCTGCTCGAAAAAGAAAACAACGCCATGGCCGAGGACTACCACCTCCGCTACGCGCTCGGCGAAGAGACCGCCGACAACGCCTCGCTGGTCGGGCAAGATTTCATCGACCCGTTCAACTACACCTTGTCCGTGGTGCGCGACGGCACGCGCGGCGATGTGGCGGTGGATGTGGCGGAAACCTTCAACTTTCTGCTCGGCCTGCGCCTGGCCGGCCGGCGGCGGCTGGACGGCGTTTTGGCAATCACCGGGCGCACCCGCCAAGGCGAAAACTGCTTGATTCTGTGGCGCGACATGAACAACATGAACGCCGCCAAACTCGACCAATGGTTCACCAAACACCGCCAAGTCTTCGGCGACGACTTGCACCGGATTTATGTCAACGGCGACCACACCCTGAACGCGCTGCAAACCCCGGCCGACAAATGGGAAGCGGTCACCACCGAGCCGGTGTTTCGGCGGCTGATGTTCAACGGGGCGGAATGACGGCGGAGCGGTAACATGGCGCGTTTGAGAAGAACTCGCAGGGTTCCGAGTTCGCTGGAAGCCCGCATGGTGTTGCACGGTTTTATGTGCGACCAGTTCGGCTACGACGGCCTGCGCGGCATGCTGGAGCGGTTGAGCGATGTGCCGGCGGGGTTCATGGGCGGCGGGGCCAGTCGCTTCGCCGAGGCGATGACCCCGTACATCCATCCGCACTCGGAGAAAGCGAGCCGCGGCGACTTGGCGAGATACGACGACAACATTATCGCCGTCAGCGATGCGTTGGGCATGACCGACGACAGCGGCAGAACCTGGAAGCCGTTTCAGTATCTCGCGCTGCTGTTTACCGAGCGCTATTTGGATTTATATTTCCAAGACCGGGAAGTTTTGATTGCGCAGTTAAACCAATGGAAAGCGTACCATTACGAGGCCTTGGCAATCGACGACTACACCGCCGGCGACATTCACACGCTCGCCTTCCAAAGCGCGACCGGCTCCGGCAAAACGCTGCTGCTGCACGCCAACATTCTGCAGTATCAACGCTACTTGAAGGAGCATAAACTGCAGCACAAACTCAACCGCATCGTCTTGGTCACGCCGGACGAGGGCCTTTCCCGCCAGCACTTGCGCGAACTGCAGGCGAGTCATATTCCGGCGCGTCTTTTCTCCGACAACGAAAGCGCCGGGAACGGGTTGGGGTTATACGGCGGCGGCGCGGTGGTGGACATTATCGACTTGCATAAACTCGATACCAAGAAAGGCATCAAGCGCGTGGCGCTGGAATCGTTTGAGGAAAACAACTTGGTTTTGGTGGACGAAGGGCATCTCGGCACCGGCGGCAAAGTGTGGCGAAAACGCCGCAAGCAACTGGCGCGCAACGGTTTCACTTTTGAATACTCCGCGACTTTCAATCAGGCGGTGGCCGGCAGCGGCGAAGGCGTCAAAGAACTGCGCGACCAATACGGCAAACAAATCCTGTTCGACTACTCGTACAAGTTTTTCTACGCCGACGGCTACGGCAAGGACTATAAAATTTCCAACCTGCAGCAAAGCGATGACGGTGAAGCCAACAACCGTTACTTGCTGGCATGCCTGCTGAGTTTCTACCAGCAGTGCCGTTTGTATGAAGACAAGGGCGGGCGGTGGCGCGACTTCAACATCGCGCCGCCGCTGTGGGTGTTCCTCGGCAAAACCGTCACCGGCGGCAAGAGCGCCGGCAAAGCCGCGACCGAGACCGATGTCATTCGCATCATTCGGTTTTTGGCTTGGGTGCTGCGCGACCGGCAACCGGTCGCCGCCATCATCGAAGAACTGCTCAGCGGCACGACCGGACTCGTGGACGAGAAAGGCGCGGATATTTTCAGCCGTTCTTTCCCGTACATCGGCGGCGGTGCGCCGGCGGTTTATGACGACTTGTGTTTGACCGTGTTCCGCGGCCGGGGGCAACTGCTGGTATCAATTCTCACCGCCGCCGATGAATTGCAATTGGCGGCCGGCGACTCGCAGCCGTTCGGCGTCATCAATGTGGGCGACGCGGCCGGATTGTATGCGCGGCTGGATGCGATTCCAAAACCGCGCGCGTTTGCGCTGGACAAAAACGCTTTCGCCCGGCCGTTGTTCGCCGATGTCGACAACGACAACTCGCCGGTCAGCATCGTCATCGGCGCGCGCAAATTCGCCGCCGGCTGGAACTCATGGCGCGTCAGCACCATGGGTTTGATGCATGTCGGCACCGGCGAAGGCCCGCAAATCATCCAGATGTTCGGCCGCGGCGTGCGCCTCAAAGGGCGCGGCATGTCGCTGAAACGGCACACCGCGCTCGGCGGCGCGGCGCCGACCGACAGCGCGCAACTTAAACTGCTTGAGACGCTCAACATCTTCGGCCTCAAAGCCAACTACATGGACAAGTTCAAAGCGTATTTGGCGAAGGAGGGCGTCAAGGTGGACCGGGTGACTTTTCAGTTGCCGACCACCAAGCAGTTTAGCGGCGCGAAGCATTTGAAAATCATTAAAAAGCGCGACGACGCCGGCGAGTTTCAACACGCCGAGACGCGTTTTGATTTGCCGGCGGCGTTCGGTGCGCGCGACGCCGTCACGCTGGAGCGCCAAAAGTATGTGCAGATGCTCGAATCGGAGCGCGCGGCGGCCAGTGGGGCCGACGGCAAAACAACTGGCGGCAAAACAACCGGCGACAAAACAACCGACAATGAATCGCGCAAACTGGAGAACAGACACTTGGCGCTGATGAATATGCAAACCGTCTACCACAAAGTGCTGGAGCGCAAACGCCGGTTCGCCTGGCACAACATGACCATCGCCCGGGAAACGGTAAACGCGTTGCTGGAAGACGGGAACAACGAGTGGTATACGCTTAACATCGCGCCGGAAAAACTCGAGGGCGCGGGCTACGACAGAGTGCGCGAGTGGGAGGACTTGGCGGCGGATTTGATTTGCGAGTATGCAAGCCGCCGCTGGCGCAAAGCGCGGGACCAATGGGAACACGCGCATCTGGAAGTGACCAAGTTGGACGCTGAAAATCCCAACTATGTCGAAGAGTACGAACTGTCGGTGCCGGTTGACACGCAAGAGGAACGCTTGCTGCGCGACATCGAGCGGCTGGTGGAAGCGGTGAAAAGCGGCAAGTATGACGAGGAATTTCAATCCGGCGAGGTGCAGATGTCGCTGTTGACCCCGGCTTTCCACGCCTATAAACCCCTGCTGTACATTCCGGCCGGCTCCAAGCCGCAGGTGCAGGCATCCCCGGTGGCGTTGAACGAGAACGAAGCCAAGTTTGTTGAATACCTGAAAGAAATCCATGGCATCAAAGAAAATGTCGAGCAACTGCAAGGCAAAGCGTTTTATCTCATGCGCAACTTGAGCGGCGGCAAGGGCGTTTCGTTCTTCGACGATTATCATTTCTACCCCGACTTTATTTTGTGGGTGAAGGATGACGCGCGGCAGGACATTCTTTTCATCGACCCGAAAGGATTGGCGTACTTCAACGCCAAAGTTGCGTCCAAAGTCGATTTGCACGCGCGCATCAAAGCAACCGAAGCCAAGATTAAGGAAAAACATCCCGACTTGTTTTTGCACGCCTACATCTGGTCGCACACCGAACCCAAACACATCGGCAGCGAGCGCGCGCTCACGCTCTCGGAACTCCGGCAGCGCGGCATATACCTCGCCAGAGGCCCGGAACTCATCGAACTCCTGAAGCACGCGTTGCAGTGCGCATGATGCCCGCCGCCGCCATCGATTCTGCGCTGGTCTGGAACCGCTTGCAAGCGGTGGCGGATGAGATGGCGGGCGCGTTGATGCGCACCGCGTTCAGCCCCATCGTGCGCGAGAGCGGCGATTTGTCGGCCGGGGTTTTCGATGCGCGCGGGCGCATGTTAGCGCAGGCGGTCACCGGCACGCCGGGCCATGTCAACACCATGGCCGTGGCGGTGGCGAACTTCTTCGACTTTTTCCCGCCGCGGACCATGCGGCGCGGCGACATTTACTTGACCAACGACCCGTGGCTCGGCGCGGGCCACTTGAATGATTTTGTATTGGTGCAACCGTGTTTTGCCGGCGACGACGGTGATGGTGACGGTGACAGCGGCGACGGTGCCGGCGACAACCGTCTCATCGGCTTCCTCTCCTGCACCAGTCACTTGGTCGACATCGGCGGCCACTGCATGGGCCCGGACGGCGGCGATGTGTTCGACGAAGGCTTGTATATCCCGCCGATGCGTTTGGTCGACGGCCGCGACGGCATCAACAACGGTGCCGCCGCCGGCCGCATCAACCCCACGCTGCTGGCGTTGCTGAAAGCCAACTCGCGCATCCCGCAAGAATCGGAAGGCGATTTATACGCGTTGGTCGCGTGCTGCGAAGTCGGCGCGCGACGGTTGAGCGATGCGCTGAATGACTTCAACTTGCGCGACTTAGGGGCGGTCGCGGACGCCATCGTCACCGCCTCCGAATCCGCCACCCGCGCGCGCATCGCCGCGTTGCCGGACGGCGTCTACCGCAACGACATGCTGACCGACGGCTACGACTTCGAAGTGCTGCTGCGCGCCGCGTTAACCATCGCCGGCGGGCGCATTCGCCTCGACTTGGCCGGCTCCTCCGGGCCGTCGCGGCACGGCATCAATGTGCCGCTCAACTACGCCACCGCGTACGCCGCGTTCGGCATCAAGTGCGCGGTCGCGCCGGATATTCCCAACAACGCCGGCGCGCTCGCGCCCATCGAGGTCACCGCGCCGCCCGGCTGCATCGTCGCGGCGCGCAAACCGGCCCCGGTCAACTCGCGCCACATCATCGGCCAACTGTTGCCGGACCTCGCGCTCGGCTGCCTGGCGCATGCCATGCCCGGCCGGCTGCCGGCCGAAGGCGCGTCGACGCTGTGGGATTTGCCCCTGCGTAATGCGCTCGATGGAGGCAACGCGCTCGACGGATGTAATGCGCTCGACGGTGGCAACGCGCTCGACAGTGGCGACGCGCTCGGTGACGGCAACCGCGGCGCGCCGTTCTCGGTCGAACTGGTGCACAACGGCGGTACCGGCGCGCGCCCGGCCGCGGACGGCTTGTCCGCCACCGGCTTCCCCAGCGGCGTCATGGGCTCGATGGTGGAAATCACCGAAAATGTCGCGCCGCTGCGCATCGTCCGCCGCGAGTTGCGCGCCGACTCCGGCGGCCCCGGCGCGCGCCGCGGCGGCTTGGGCCAGGTCATCGAACTGCGCAGCAGCGAGGGCGCGCCGATGGTTTTGTTCGGCACCGTCGACCGCATCCGTCACCCGGCGCGCGGGCGGGACGGCGGCGCGGCCGGGGCCGCGGGCGTGCTGGAGTTGGCGTCCGGCGCGCAATTGGGCGGCAAGGGGCGGTTTGAAATTCCCGGCCGCGACACGCTGCGCGCGCTGACCCCCGGCGGTGGCGGCTACGGCGACCCGCTGGCGCGCGACCCGGCCGCGGTGGCCGAAGATGTCGCGGATGAGTTGGTCAGCGTGGAATCGGCGCGGCGCGACTACGGCGTGGCGTTGGACGCCGGCGGCGCGGTGGATGAAGCGCAAACCGCGCGGCTGCGGCGGGAATTGCGGCGGGGGGAATTGGCGGCGGGCGGCGATGTCGAAATTGCCGCGGCGACCGTCGCCGAAACCGTGGCGGCGACCGTCTCCGAAACCGCCGCCGCGGCCGAGCCCTGTGTCGAAACCACGGCGACTACCACCCCCGCGCGCCCATTCCCCACCGACTCCCGCGGCCGCGCGCGCATCGGCGTGGTGGTGCCGGTGTCCAACTCCAACCTCGAGCCGGACTTGGCGCTGTTGCGGCCGCGCGGCGTGTCATTGCACTTCGCGCGGGTCGGCGGCTACGACTTGGACGCGGTGCCGGACGGCGCGCAGATGCGGCAACTCGCGCAAGAATCGCTGGACGACATCATCGACTCGCTCGCGGCCTGCCGCGTGGATGTGATTCTGTACGGCTGCACCTCTGCGACCCTCGCGCACGGCCGCGACTTCGACCGCGACTTGCGCCGGCAAATCGAAGCGCGCGCCGGCGTGCCGGCCGTCACCGCCGCCGGCGCAGTGGTGGAAGCGTTGCGCGACTTAAACGCGGCGCGCATCGGCCTGGCCACGCCATACACCGCGGACTTGAACCGCGCGGCCGCCGCCTATCTGGAATCGTGCGGCATCGAAGTCGCGGCCGCGGCCGGCGTCGACGCCGCGCTCGACAACTACCAACAAGGCGCGTTGACGCCGGCGCAAGTGTTCGCGCTCGGCCTGCGCGCCGACCATGCGCGCGCGCAGGCGGCGTTGTTGTCGTGCACCGACATGCGCGCGGTGGAAGTCATCGACGCGTTGGAAGCCGCGCTGGATAAGCCGGTGGTGACCAGCAATCAAGCGTTGTTGTATGCGGCGTTGAAGCGGTTGAATGCGCGACCGGCGACCGCGGAACCGTTGAGCGCGCCGCCGGGTTTCGGGCGGTTGCTGTCGGCGGTCGCGCCGGCGCCGGCCGCGGGCGAAGAAACCGCCGAGTCGACCGATACCGCGCAACTCGTCGCCTCCGCCTAATTAAGTACGCGCAAACCCCATGCCGCGTCCAACGCCTCGCGCCGACATTCTCAGCCTCGCGCCCTATCCGTCCGCGGCTGCGGTCGAGAGCGTGGGCGGCCGCGCGCCGATTCGCCTGAACCAAAACGAATGCGCGGCGCGGCCGTCCGAGCGCGTGGTCGCGGCGCTCGCCCGCGCCGCGGCCGACGCCAACCGTTACCCGGACCCGGCCTGCGGCCGGTTGCGCGCGCGCATCGCCGCCGCGCACGGTTTGGACGCCGCGCGCATCGTGTGCGGCAACGGCTCCGGTGAGTTGTTGGCGTTGCTGGCGCGCGCCTACGCCGGGGAGGCCGGGCGCGGCGACGAAATCCTCTGCAGCCGATTCGCGTATTTATACTTCGACACCGCGGCGCGGTTGGCCGGGGCCGCGCCGCGGCGCGCGCCGGCCGGCCCGGACTTGGGCGTGGACATCGAGGCGTTGTTGGCGGCGGTCACGAAGCGCACCCGCGTGGTCTGCGTCGACAACCCCGGCAACCCGACCGGCGCGTATTTGCCGGCCGATGCGCTGCGCGAGTTGCGTCGCGGCTTGCGCGACGACATCCTGTTGGTGCTGGATTCCGCGTACGCCGAATACGCCACCGCCGCCGACTACGATGCCGGCGCGGCGTTGGTGGAGGGCGGCGAGAACACCGTCATGCTGCGCACCTTCTCGAAGATTTACGGCCTGGCCGCGGCCCGCGTCGGCTGGGCGTATGGCCCGGCCGCGGCGGTCGAGGCGTTGAACCGCGCGCGCCTGCCGAACAACATCGCGGGACCGTCGCAAGCCGCGGCGGCCGCGGCGTTGGCGGATGAGGAACGCCCGCGAATCGCCGACTTGCGCGCCGAAAATGACCAACTGCGGCGGCGGTTTTGCGCTCAATTAAACGCGCTGGGTTGGCGCGCGTATCCGAGCCAAGGCAGTTATGTGTTGGCGCAATTCGCCGATGCCGATGCCGCGCGCGCGACCGATGCGGCGTTGCGCGCGCGCGGCATCCACGCCCGGCCGATGGCGGCGTACGACCTGCCGGACTGCATCCGCTTCACCGTCGGCGCGCCGGCCGAGATGGCCGCGGCGGCCGATGCCGTGGGGGCATTGGCCACGGTGGCGGGTGTCGCCCCCGACGGCCAAGGCCGTGGTGTCGGCGACCCCGACGCGACCCCGGCGTCGACCCCGGCGTCGACAATGGGCGCAAGCGGTAACATGCGCGGCCGGCAATAACCGGAGCATGCGATGAAAACCCAGACCGTTGCCGCCGCCTTGCCGGCGCATGTCGAGGCGCAACTGCCGCAGGCGGCGCGCGATTTTTCCGCGCACGGCGTGGCGGTGCTGCGCCAAGCGTTCGACGCCGAGTGGATTTCTCGCCTGCGCGCCGGCGTGGAAAAAAACATCGCGGCCCCGACCGCGCGCGGGCGGGTGTGGAACCGCGACGCCGCCGGCCGGGTGTGTTTTTACGACAGCCAAGCGTGGCGCGACATCGACGAATACCGCGCCTTTGTCGAGCGCTCGCCGGCCGCGCAAATCGCCGCGCAACTGCTCGACACCGCGCACGTCAACTTCTTCTTCGACGCGATTTTCGTGCGCAGCCGCGGCGCGCAGTTCCGCACCCCGTTCCACCAGGACGAACCGTACTGGTCGGTCGAAGGCTTCGACACCTGCTCGATTTGGATGCCGTTAGTGGCGGTGGAAAAACGCAGCGCGCTGGAGTTCGTGCGCGGCTCGCACCGTTGGCGGCGGCGCTTCAAGCAGACCAACTTCGGCGCGCTGACCGGCGACGCGCGCGACCAACGCCGCGAGGATGCCGACGACGGCGGCGAGGAATTCCCCGACATCGAAAACCACCGCGCCGACTACCCGCTGGTCAGTTGGGCGCTCGCGGCCGGCGACTGCGTGGCGTTCAACGGCCGCACCATCCACGGCGGCTCCGGCAACCTCGCGCCCGACCGCGACTTGCAAGTGTTCAACACGCAATGGCTCGGCGACGATGTGCGCGTGTGCTTCCGCGAACAAGGCATGGACCCCGACCACTCGCCGGTCATGCGCGCGCTCGGTTTGAAACCGGGCCAGCGCCTCCGCGGCGCGTGGTATCCGGCGTTTCGTTTTTGACGGTGGGGGCGGGGGCGACCGGCGCCGGCGAAAATTAAAAAAAAGCGCGGCGGCTATTGACTCGCGCGCGCGGACGGTTACAATCGCGGTTATGCGGGAATAGCTCAGTGGTAGAGCACAACCTTGCCAAGGTTGGGGTCGCGAGTTCGAACCTCGTTTCCCGCTCCAAATTCGCTTCAA
>JAPPPS010000055.1 GCA_028817405.1 Gammaproteobacteria bacterium | reverse complement strand
CCGGCCTGGCGGCCGGGCTGTTGGCGGCGTTGATGTTCAGCGCATCCGCCGCGGCGCAGAAAATCATCATCGTCAGCCACGGCCAGCAGAACGACCCGTTCTGGACCATCGTCAGCAACGGCGCCAAGGCCGCGGCCCGGGACACCGGCGCCGACATCCAATACCGCGCGCCGGCCACCTTCGACATGGTGGAAATGGCGAAGTTAATCGACAGCGCGGTGGCCGCCAAGCCGGACGGCATCGTGGTGTCGTTCCCGGACGAAAGCGCGCTCGGCAAGTCGGTGCGCAACGCGATTCGGCGCGGCATTCCGGTCATCTCCATGAACTCCGGCAGCGATGTGTACCAAAAATACGGCATCTCCGCGCATGTCGGCCAGACCGAGTTTGAGGCCGGCGAAGGCGGCGGGCGGCGCATGCAAGCGGCCGGCGTCAAGCACGCGCTGTGCGTCAACCACGAGGTCGGCAATGTCGCGCTGGACTTGCGTTGCGAGGGCTTCGAGAAGGGCCTCGGCGGCAAGGTGACGGTGGTGGACACCGGCGGCAACGACCCGACCCAAGTGCGCAACGCCGTGACCGGCCGCCTGAACGCCGACAAGTCCATCGACGGCATTCTCGCGCTGGGGCCGCTGTCGGCGACACCGTCATTGCGCGCGCTGAAAGAACTGCGCCTGACCGACCGCGTGAAGTTGGCGTCGTTTGACTTAGGGCCGGAAACCTTGGCCGCCACCGAGCGCGGCGAGATGGAATTCCTCATCGACCAGCAGCCGTTCCTGCAGGGCTACCTGCCGGTGGCGATGTTGGTGCAGACCGCGAAATACGCGGTGATTCCGGCCGGCGTGGTGATGACCGGGCCCGGCTTCGTCACCCCGGACAACGCGGCCAAGGTGATTGCGCTGTCCAAACAGGGCTTGCGTTGAGCGCCGCGGTACCAATTGGTACTTAAGTAACAACGGCGGAGGCGTCGGCGACATGAGTCGCCGGCGCCGCCGCTAATCTGTTTGACTCCACTGTTATGAACACCAACGATTCTGATTCCGCGGCCGCGGCCGGCCCCGGCTCGACCGGCACCGCCGCCGCCAATTCCGCATCCGGCCCCGCCGCCGACGAGCGCGTCCGCCAAGTCTCCACCATGCAAACCCTGCTGCACCGCCCGGAAATGGGCGCGGTGGCGGGGGCGGTCATCGTGTTCGTCTTCTTCGCCGTCATCGCCGGCGACTCCGGCATGTTCAGCCCGCTCGGCGTCGCCAGTTTCCTCGAATGGTCGGCGTTCCTCGGCATCATCGCCGTGGCCGCCGCGCTGCTCATGATTGGCGGCGAGTTTGATTTGTCGGTCGGCTCCATGATTGGCTTCGCCAGCGTGTGCATCGCCATTCCCGCGGTGGAATGGGGCTGGCCGCTGTGGCTGGCCATCGTGTTCGCGTTCAGCATGGCGGTGCTGGTCGGCTCGGTGAACGGCACGCTGGTGAACAAAACCGGCCTGCCGTCGTTCATCATCACGCTGGCCATGCTCTACATCCTGCGCGGCCTGACCATCGCCCTGACGCGCCTGTTCACCGACCGCACGCAAGTGCCGGGTTTGCGCGACGCTTATGAGGTGTGCGACAACGCCGGCTGCCAGTTCACCGACTGGCTGGCGCCGCTTTTCACCGCGCGACTGTGGCCCGACTTGCTGGACTGGAACGGCTTGCCGGTGGTGGTGGTGTGGTTCGTGCTGCTCACCGCCGTCGCCACTTTCATTCTGCTGCGCACGCAATTCGGCAACTGGATTTTCGCGGTCGGCGGCGACAAAAACGCGGCGCGCAATGTCGGCGTGCCGGTCAACCGCGTCAAAATCATTCTGTTCATCACCACCGCCTGCGCGGCCACGCTGTTCGCCACCATTCAAGTGCTGGACGCCGGCAGCGCCGACACCCAGCGCGGCGTGCTGAAAGAATTCGAGGCGATTATCGCCGCGGTCATCGGCGGCTGTTTGCTGACCGGCGGCTACGGCTCGGCCATCGGCGCGGCCGTGGGCGCGATTATCTTCGGCACCGTGTTCCAAGGCATCTACTACACCGGCATCAACACCGACTGGTTCAAAGTCTTCCTCGGCCTGATGCTGATTATCGCCGTCATCTTCAACAACTTCATTCGCCAGCGCGCGACCCGGGGGTGAGCGATGAACGCCAACACCGTTAACAACGCCGGCAACAACGCGCCGCTGATTGAGTTCCGCAATGTCAGCAAATTCTTCGGCTCGGTCATCGCCTTGCAGGGGGTGTCGTTCAGCGTGGAGGCCGGCGGCATTTCCTGCTGCCTGCTCGGCGACAACGGCGCGGGCAAATCCACGCTGATTAAAACCCTGGCCGGGGTGCATAAACCCAGCGAAGGCGAAATTTTGCTGGAGGGCAAAGCGGTGGAATTCGACTCGCCGCGCGACGCGCTGGATGCCGGCATCGCCACCGTCTACCAGGACCTCGCGCTGGTGCCGCTGATGAGCGTCACGCGCAACTTCTTCATGGGCCGCGAGCCGCTGCGCCGGGTGTGCGGCATGCCGGTGTTTGATGTGCAGCGCGCCAACCGCATCGCGCGCGAGAAAATGGCCGAGGTCGGCATCAACATCCGCGACCCGAACCAGGCGGTCGGCACCATGTCCGGCGGCGAGCGCCAGTGCCTGGCCATCGCCCGCGCGATTTATTTCGGCGCCAAGGTTTTGATTCTCGACGAGCCCACCGCGGCCCTCGGCGTCAAGCAATCCGGCATCGTGCTGAAAATGGTCGCGCAAGCCCGCGCGCGCGGCATCGGCGTGATTCTCATCACCCACAATGTCCACCACGCCTACCCCATCGGCGACAAATTCGCCATCTTAAACCGCGGCAAACAAATCTATTACAAAGACAAAAAAGACGCCAGCCGCGAGGAAGTACTGAACATGATGGCCGGCGGCCAGGAATTGCAAGAACTGGAATTCGAACTAAAAGAATTCGACCGCGC
>JAPPPS010000005.1:21125-25596 GCA_028817405.1 Gammaproteobacteria bacterium | reverse complement strand
TTGGGCGCGCGCGTGCTGGAGCAGGAGCATCGGATTTACCCGCAGGCGATTCAGCAACTTGCGGAACAACTGGCCGCGGGCGGCGAATCGACAGCGGCGACGGTGGCGATGGCGACAGCGACGGGGGCGGCACGGTGATGGCCGGCGCGGTTTTATTTTTGCGCGTGTTGGTGGTGGTCACTGTAACAGTGACTGCGGCCGCGGCGTCGGGTACCGTTGTCGCCGCCGCCGCCGAAATTGAAAACCAAATCTTGCGCTACGCGGCATCGTACCGCGACTTCGACGCCGGCGCGGTCGAGATTCGCATCCGCGCCGACGGCCGCGGCTACCGCGTGGAAGTCGCCGCCAAGCCCAGCGCGCTGGCGAAACTATTCGGCGCGGATGCGCTCACGACCGTCACGCAATTCGCGCGCGACGCAAACGGCGCCATCATGCTCGACAGCGGTGGTTCGCATTCGGCCGGCGACGACGGTGACGGTGACGACAACAACGCGCGTTGGTTTCGCATCGACCGCGACGCCGGCCGCATCGAATTCAGCGACGGCGAACCGTACGCGATTGCAGATGGCGCGCATGTCGAAGCGGCCGCGTTTCCGTTGTTGTTGATGCTGCGCATGCAACACGGCGAATCCATCGGCGGCATGCGCGTTCTCGAAGTCAGCGCCCGGCGCGCGCGCGCCTATCGTTATGAGTCGCCGCGCGAAACATCCGTGGACACGCCGGCCGGTGAATTCACCGCTTGGCAAATCACCCGCCGCCGCATCGACCGCCCGGCCGATTCGGTCACGGTGTATCTGCGCAAACAAAACCAGGGCGCGCCCATTCCGTTAAAAATCGCGGTCACCAAACGCGGCCGCACCAGCACACTGTTGTTAACCGCGGTCGAGTGGGAATCATGACGCGCGCGCCGGCTCTGACCATGTCCGACTTGCGCAAGACTTACGCCAACGGCGTGGTCGCATTGAAAGGCATCGACTTGACGGTGGCGCAAGGTGATTTCTTTGCGCTGCTCGGCCGCAACGGCGCGGGCAAATCCACGGTCATCGGCATCCTGTGTTCGCTGGTTAACAAAACCGCGGGCAAGGTCACGGTGTTCGACGCCGACATCGACCATGACTTCGCGCGCGCCAAGAGTTACCTCGGGGTGGTGCCGCAGGAATTCAACTTCAGTATCTTCGAGACGCCGTGGCAAATCGTATGCAACCAAGCCGGCTACTACGGCATCGGCCGCGCGCAGGCGAAACGCCGGGCGGAGAAATATCTGACGCAGTTGGGTTTATGGGACAAGCGCAACGACATCACCCGCGCGTTGTCCGGCGGCATGAAACGGCGCTTGTTGATTGCGCGCGCGCTGATGCATGAACCGCGGTTGTTGATTCTCGACGAGCCGACCGCGGGCGTGGACATCGAAATCCGAAAGTCGATGTGGGAATACTTAACGCGCATCAACCAAAGCGGCGTCACGATTATCCTGACCACGCACTACCTCGAAGAAGCCGAAAGTTTATGCCGGCATGTGGCGATTATCGACCGCGGCGAACTGGTCGAGAACACCGCCACCGGCGAGTTGCTGGAAAAACTGCAGATGGAAACTTATATCCTCGACCTTGCCGCGCCGCTCGCCGAACTGCCGCCGGACTTGCGCGGCCGGCCCGGCTGGCGGCTGAAAGATTCCGCCACGCTGGAGGTGGACATGCACAAGGGCGGCAATGTCAACCAAGTGTTCGCCGAACTCGCGCTGCGCAACATCACCGCGCGCGGCATGCGCAACAAAACCAACCGCTTGGAGCGTTTGTTCCTCGACATGGTCAACGAGGGCAAGGCATGAACTGGGCCGCCATGCGCACCGCTTACGCCACCATCGTGCGCAAAGAAGTGACGCGCTTCATGCGCATCTGGCAGCAGACGCTGCTGCCGCCGGTGATGACCACCTCGCTGTATTTCGTCATCTTCGGCAACCTCATCGGGCCGCGCATCGGTGCCATGGAGGGCCACCGTTACATCGACTTCATCGTGCCGGGGTTGATTTTGATGGCGGTGATTACCAACGCGTACGCCAATGTGTCGTCGTCTTTTTTCAGCGCCAAGTTCCAGCGTTCCATCGAGGAGTTGCAAGTGTCGCCGACGCCCAACAGCATCATCCTGCTGGGCTATGTCAGCGGCGGCGTGGTGCGCGGCGTGTTAGTCGGCGTCATCGTGGCCGCGGTGTCGTCGTTGTTCGGCCAGTTGTCGGCGCATAGTTATGCGGTGATGGCGAGCGTCATCGTGCTGACCGCGCTGTTGTTTTCGTTGGGCGGATTTTTGAACGGCGTGTTCGCCCGCACCTTCGACGACATCTCCATCGTGCCAAACTTTATTCTCACGCCGCTGACTTATCTCGGCGGGATTTTTTACTCGATTAAACTGTTGCCGGAGTTTTGGCAGGGCGTGTCGCACATCAATCCGATTCTGTACATGATTAACGCGTTTCGGTACGGCTTCCTCGGCATCACCGACATTCATCTCGGCGTGTCGTATACGCTTATCTTGCTGTTCACCGCCGGTTTGTTCGCGCTCAACTTGAAGTTGCTGAACGACGGTTACGGTATCCGCGAATAAATCTTCGCCGGTGATTGCGGCGGTCGATGTCACTGTCGCGCAAAAAAATCCTACGCGTCGATTCCATACATCGACAACAACCGTCGCATGCGCGCGCATGCCAATTCCGGGTCGCGCAATACGCCGGCGCGGTCGGCGGCCAAAAACACTTGCGTGAAATAATCCAGCGGCCGCATCGCTTGCGCGCCGCCGGGCATGATGAAGTGACTTTGGAATCCGTTCAACCACGCGATGAACACCACGCCGGTTTTGTAGTGGCGGGTCGGCGCGCGGAACATCACGCGCGCCAAGTCAACGGTCGGCGACATCAGTTCATCGTATCGCGCGGTGTCGCCGGCCGCCAATGCGGCCAGCGCGGCCGCGGCAACCGGCGCAACCGGGTCGAAGATGCCGAGCAATGCATGCGAATGCCCGCGCGCGTCGCCTTGGATTAACGCCGGATAGTTGAAGTCGTCGCCGGTATACAGTTTCACCCCGGCCGGCAAGCGGCGGCGCAGCGCGATTTCCCGCTTCGCATCCAGCAGCGACACTTTGATGCCGTCCACCACATCCGCGTTGTCGGCAATGATGCCCAGCACCGTGTCGGCCGCGGCCTCAAGGTTGCCGCGGCCCCAATAACCAGCCAACTGCGGGTCGAACATCTCGCCGAGCCAATGCAGAATCACCGGCTGCTCGGCTTCGGCCAATACGCGACGGTAAACGCGCGCGTAGTCCTCCGGCCCATCGGCGATGCGCGCCAACTCGCGACTCGCCATCATGATGACGCGCCCGCCCGCGGACTGCACCGCGTCCAATTGCCGGAGGTA
Source organism: Gammaproteobacteria bacterium (assembly GCA_028817405.1). Classification (GTDB taxonomy): domain Bacteria; phylum Pseudomonadota; class Gammaproteobacteria; order Arenicellales; family Poriferihabitantaceae; genus JAHRAW01. The sequence goes on along the minus strand of JAPPPS010000005.1, from coordinate 22,192 downwards.
CGCGCGCGTGATGGCATCGATGTCGCGCGCTGAACCCGGCTGCAAGTGGTCGGTTCCGACGCCGCAAAAGATTCGCGCGCGCTCGGCCGCGGTCGCCGCATCCAACGACCGCTGAATCAATTCACGCGCCGCGGGCCACGGCAACCCCATGCCGCGCTGCGCGGTGTCCATCGCCTCGGCGATGCGCAAGCCGCAGTCCAGCAGGTGGCGGCGGAACGCCAGGGTCGCGTCCCAGTCGAGGGCCGGCGGCGCATCCGACTCGCGCGCCGAGCGCGGGTCCGCGACCACATGCGCGGCCGCGAAAGCGATGCGGTTGAAGCGATGCGGCGGCGGCGGCGCGGTCACCGGCTGCGCTTTCAAGCGTCGCGTAACCAACTTGCCGCTGCGGTTCGGCAGGCGGATGGCGGGCATGTTTTTTGGTTGGATGGGCCGGGCCGGCCGCCTACAACCGCGCCACCGACAGCGCACCGTCGGCGTGAATCACCGAGCCGGTGGCGAAGCCGAAACCGCCGCCGGCCAGCCCCGCGACCACGCGCCCGACATCGGCCGGCGCGCCCCACCGCCCGGCCGGCACCAGCCCGGCCGCGATGCGCGCGTCGTATTCGGCCGCCGCCGCTTCGGTGAGCGCGGTGCGGATGATGCCGGGCCGCACCTCGAAAACCGCGATGTCGTCGGCGGCCAAACGCAGCGCCAGCGCCTTCGCCCACATCGACAAACCGGCTTTGGACACGCAGTAGCCGGCGCGGTTCGGCGAGACCATGGCGGCGCTGACTGAGGTGATGAAAATCTGACTGCGCGCGGTCGCGGCAGCGCCGGCCGCATCATCGGGCGGATGGTCGCGCATCCATTTGGCGCTTGCCTGGCTGAAGAACACGGTGCCGCGCAGGTTGACGCCGAGTTGGCGGTCGAAGTCGGCCGGCGGCAAGTCCAGCAAGTCGCCGCGCGTTGCGCCGATGCCGGCGTTGTGCACCACGCAGTCGATGCGGCCGAAGCGGTCGGCGATGCGGTCGATGAGCGGTTGATGCGCGTCGAGGTCGGCGAGGTCAAACGCAAACGGGTGAATCGCG
>JAPPPS010000005.1:0-20314 GCA_028817405.1 Gammaproteobacteria bacterium | reverse complement strand
GTCGCCGCCGGCGCAAAACAATTTTCCCTCGCCGGTGACGATGACCGCGCGCGCGCTGGATTCTTCGACGGCACTTAACGCCGCTTCCAACGCCTCCAGCATGCGCGCATCGAGCGCGTTCAACTTGGCGGCGCGGCACAGGCGAATGACCGCCACGCCATCACCGTCACCATCGCCGTGGAGACTCTCGACCCGCACTTCGCCGGCGTCATTCATCGCCGCGCTGCAGTTGCAAGTTGAACAACGCCGGGCAAAACAACGCGCGCGGCATGGTGCGCAAGTCGTCCGCGACTTCGACCGGGAACGGAATTTGCTCCAGCACATCGCGTTGCAAGTCGACGCCCGGGGCGATTTCGCTGACCACCAAACCGTTCGCCGTCAACTGCAGCACGCAACGCTCGGTGATGTATGTGACGCGCTGCCCGCGGGCCACGGCGCGGCGGCCGGAGAACGACACTTGGTCGACCGTCTCAACCAACTTCGCGACTTTGCCTTCGCGCTGAATTTTCAATGCGCCGTCTTCAATCGCGATGCGCGCGCCGACATTGAACAAGCCGGAGAACACGATGCGGCGGGCGCGCGCGGTGATGTCGACGAAGCCGCCGGCCCCGGCCGTGACATGCGGGCGCGCGCGCAACCGCGACACATTGACCGCGCCGCTTTGGTCGATTTGCAAAAACGACAGCAGCGAGGCGTCGAAGCCGCCGCCTTGGAAATAGCAGAACTGCTGCGGCGACGGCACGAATGCTTCGGCGTTGGAGGCGCAGCCGAACTTGAAGTCGAGCAGCGGCACGCCGCCGACCGCGCCCTGCTCGATGACCCAAGTCACTGCACCGTGCAATCCTTCTTCCAGCACGATGCGCGGCACATTGGCGGACACGCCGAAGCCGATGTTGACCGCATCGCCTGCGCGCAACTCCATCGCCACGCGCCGCGCGATGATTTTGGATACGCCGAATTCGACGCGCGAGAAGTCGCCGAGCGGCCGCCGGATTTCGCCGCTAATCGCCGCGTCATAATCGGTCTGCGTGGTCTGCATTTGCCGCGGCGCGACCACGATGTAGTCGACCAACACGCCGGGGATATGCACCGCGTACGGCGGCCGCCCGGATGCGACCGCGCGCTTAACTTGCGCGATGACGGTGCCGCCGTTGTTGCGCGCCGCCAACGCCTGCTCCAGCGCGCCCAAGTACGCGCCTTCGTGTTCGTAACTTAAGTTGCCGCGTTCATCGGCGCTGGTGGCGCGGATAATCGCCGCGTCCGGAACGATGGCGGGGAAGTACAACCACTCGCGGCCGTCGAATTCCACGCGGCGGACAATCGGTTTTGCGGCCGCGGATGGATTCATCGCGCACGCTTCATGCGCCGGGTCGACGAAGGTGTCGACGCCGACTTGGGTTAACACGCCGGGCCGGCGCGCCGCGGCCTCGCGGTGCATGTCGAACAAAATGCCGGACGGCACATTGTAGGCGGCCACGCGGTCGGCGGAAATCATCTCCCAGATGCGCGGCGGCGGCGCGCTCGACGGCGCGGACGGATACGAGCCGCAAATCGTCGCCGCCAACAAACCGTCCTGCGCGAGATGGTCGATGCCTTTGATGCCGGCACTGTCGCCGGCGGCGATGGGGTGCAAGGTGGTCAAGTTGGCCGGCGCCCCGGTGTCGCGAAACCGCGCGCCAACCGCCTCCAGCACCGCATCCGGACAACCCAAACCGCTGGACGACGACACCGTAACCACCGCCCGGTCGCCGATTAAACGCGCGGCCTCCAAAGCCGAAACAAATTTGGCGGTCATTTGCCGGTCACGGTGCGGGCGGCCGCGCATGCACAAACCGGACCGGCCGGCGGCGGGAGAGTCGGAATCATGCCGGGATTAAACACATCCGGGCGGCGGAAAACAACGGCGGGGCGATAATTGCGGTTTGAAAGTGGAGGCGATTTCGATAAAGTTTATGTCGGGGGCGCGGATGCGGGTCGGTTCGATGGCGCCGAGCGCGCGGGTGTGCGAACAGCCATACCTTTGGGCTGGTTGCGGCTCCAGGGGGCGAGGAGCCGGCACCGAGGCGCCAAATCCCGCCGTTAATGTGAATTTTTTAGCGACCGTCCGGAAATAAAATCATAAACGATTGATTCTATTGATTTTAATTTGCACTTGACAAGCGGTGTATATCGTGCTGCAATCGTTTGCGTTAGAGTTGCATAACCTTCAATCACCACCTATAGGAGGGTACCACCATGAATACCGGCAAGAAAACGATACTGGCATCAGCGGCGGCGGCTATTGTCGCGGGCGTTGTCAGTCTGAACGGTTTTGCGGCGTCGATTATTTCCTTCAACGGTCCCGCAGGCGAAGCCTACATCGGAAAATTCATCAAAGGAATTAAAGCGACGGCGAAGTTGAAAGGCTACGAAATCGAAGTTTATGAAAACCAGTTCAACCAGGCCGAACAAGACCAGCAGGTGCAACAGGTGCTCGCGGCCGGGAAACGCCCGGATGTATTCATCTGGTGGCCGTCGGATGCGGTGGCCGGTCTGGGCTCCTTGCGCGCGCTGCACCGTACCGGCGTGCCGGTTCTGAAAATCAACCAACTGCCAAACGAGCAGGACAAGAAGTACATCTTCGGTTACGCCGGGCCCGACGATGCATTGCGCGCGCGCAACGCCGGCTTAATGATGGTTGAAGCGGCCAAGGTCAAAGAAGCGTCGGGCGGAAAAGGCTTTAATGTGGTCGCGGTGACCTACCCGCAGAGTTACGGCGGATACGGCCTTTCAATCAACGCATTCAAAGAAGCGATTGCCGGGTCCGGCCTGAACATTATCGGCGAAGTCGACGAAGGCTTCGGGCAGGCCAACGGCTACAAAGGCGCGGCCAAGATGATCGCCAAATTGAAAGACCAGGGCATCCATTTCGTTTACGGAATGGATGACGCCATCCTGACCGGCGCCATCAAGGCTTTTGAAGAGGCGAATTACAGGATGGGCGAGGATGTCATCGCCGTCGGCACCGTGTGTAACGGCGACCGCCAACTCATCGAGGAAGGCAAGCAATATGGCACGACCCTGCAGTCGCCGCTGCACGAAGGGCAACTGGCCATTAAGTTGGTGGAAGAGTATCTGAAAAACGGCGAACTCCGGAACTACATCAACTTCACCCCCAACCCGGCGGTAACCAAATCCACGATGGAAACGACGGCGCTGAAAGGTTATGACGGCAAAGCGTATACCATCGAGGAGTTGTGTTCGGGGGCCTGGGCCGGTTGACTTCGCCCGCAAGGCGCGCTCAGCGTTCGGCCGATTGTTGCGGCCGAACGCTGAGGCTCTGCGAATGCCGATGAATCGAATCGGAGAAACTTAAGGTGACGGCCTGGCTGGAATTACGCGGGATTAAGCGGAGCTTTGGAGCGATACACGCGCTCCAAGGCGTCGATTTGACCGTCAATCACGGAGAGATTATCGGTCTCGTGGGCGAAAACGGCGCCGGAAAATCCACGCTGGTCAAAATCATGAGCGGTTTCGATGCCGATTTTGAGGGTGAGTTTTTGGTTGATGGAAAACCGGCCAAGTTGGGCTCGCCACAAAACGCCAATGCGATAGGCATCGCGATTGCACAGCAGGAATTGAGTTTGATTCCGACGATGACGGTGGCCGAAAACATCTTTTTGGGGCATAACCGCGGGCCGGGCGTCTGTTTATTAAGCACGCTCGCCGATTTATCCCGTCCCCTGTTGGAGCAGGTCGGTTTGGCCAATCTTTCACCGACTACGCCGGTCAGGCGTTTGTCAATCGGCGAGCGGCACTTGGTCGAGGTGGCGCGCCTGATAGCGCACGAACCGCAACTGTTAATTCTCGACGAGCCAACGGCGGCGCTCGGTGAATCCGACAGCCGGCGCATTCTGGCCATGGCGCAGCATCTTAAAGAGCAGGGAAAGTCGATAGTTTATGTGTCGCACCGCATGAATGAGATATTTAAAATCACCGACCGTTGCGCCGTGTTGAGGGACGGGCGCAGCGAGGCCACCGTGCCGTCGCGCGAATTGAACACCGACAAACTGGTCGCCCTGATGTTAGGGCGCGAATTGGGCGCGATGTTCCCGGAAAAACCCGGGGCGCCCAACCCGGTGGCGCGATTCAAAGTTGAACGCCTCCGGGCGGACCGGTTGCAGTCTCCGGTCAGTTTCGAAATACGCTGCGGCGAGATACTCGGCATTGCCGGGCAGTTGGGAAGCGGGTCGGGCGAAATACTGGCCACGCTGGCCGGCGCGCGCAAGGCGCATGGCGGCGCGTTATACGACATGACAACCGGCAAATCCCGCCTGCCGGCATCCCCGCGGCAGGCCATACGCAGAAAAATCGCTTATTGTTCGCCGGACCGCAAACACGACGGTTTGTTTCTTGGCCGGCCAATCATGGAAAATCTGTCCGCGCCCAACCTCAAGAAAATTTCAACCATGGGGCTCTTGCGCGCGCCCCCCGAACGCGGGCAGGCAAACGACATCGCGAAAACTTTCACCATCGACGCCGGGCGCCTCGACCAGGAGGCATCGGTACTCAGCGGCGGCAACCAGCAGAAAGTGGCGCTCGGCAAATGGCTGTCCATCGAACCCGAATTAATCCTCGTCGATGAACCCACGCGCGGAGTCGATGTCGGAGCCCGCGCGGAAATATACGCCAAGATTCGCGCGCTCGCCAATCAGGGTGCCGCAGTGGTCATCGCATCGACGGACCTGCTCGAAATCAGCAACCTGCCGGACCGCGTCATCACCTTTTTTAAGGGGGTGAGAACCGGGGAACTGGCCGGCGGCGAAATAACTTCGGACGGCATCCTGAGACTCATCACCAACCCCGAGCCAACGGGCTTCGGGGCAAGCGCAATACCGCAAGCATCATGAACACCGCACTGGCCGGCGGCGGGGTGGATGCGCGGGGCTTCATGCAACGGCACGGCGTGAAGGTGTTTGTCGCCGCGGTTGTTCTGCTGTTTGTATACTTTGCCGCGACCACGCCGAACTATCTGACTCTGTTTAATGTAAAGACCATCATCCGCGACGCCGCGCTGGTCGGCATCATGGGGATTGGGCTGACTTTCGTCACGCTGTCCGGAAATTTCTTTTTGTTGTCCATGAAGGAGACCGCGGCGTTGTGCATCATCGCTTTCGCGCTCGGCATGGCCAACGATTACGGTTTCGTGATTTCCCTGGCCGGCGCGCTCGCCATCGCGGTGTTCACCGGCGCAATCCAGGGCGCGCTGATAGGAATCGGCGGCAACCCCATCGTGGTCACCCTCGGCGCCGCCGGCATTTTGTATGGAGTGGCGTCATGGTGGAGTGACAACCTGGTCATTTCGTACCCCCGCCCGCACGACGCCGAATGGCTCGGCACCGGGTCGGTGCTCGGCGTGCCGAACATTACGATTGCATTTATAGTGATTGCGGTCATCGCCGAACTGGCGCTTCGCAAAACCGTTTTCGGCCGCCAGGTCTATCTGATTGGCGCGAACCGTTCGACCGGAAAAGCCACCGGACATGAAAATCTCAGCATGGCAATCAAGGTGTGCATTGTCGCGTCCGTTTGCTGCGCCTTTGTCGCGGTCGCGTTTTCCGCCCAACTTTCGAGCGCCCAGGCCAATTATTTTTCATCCGAATTCGGTTCGAGCGGCGATTTTACGATACTGGTTATCGCCACCGTGATGGTCGGCGGCAACTCCATTATGGGCGGCTACGGCTCGACACTGAGAACCAGCCTTGGCGCGATTTTTATCTCATCGGTGGACAACCTGATGGTGTTGAAGGGCTTTGCCAGCGGCGCGCGCGTGCTGTCGGTCGGCCTGATGATCGTGTTCAGCATCATAGCGTTCGCCTATCTGCGGCGCGGCCGCCGCTCGGAGGGTTAATGCGATGGTTAAGATTAAGAGATATGTCACCGCCGACCCGGAACTCGCTTTCGCCGTTCTGCTGGCGGCGCTGGTATATTCGCTGTTCGCATTCACCAACCCGTTGTTTTTTACCTGGAACACGGGGTTCGCCATCATGGAGCGCTTCGCCGTGCTCGGGCTGGTCGGCCTGGCGTTGACGCTGTGCATTATTGCGGGGGAAATCGACCTCTCAATCGGCTCGAACGCGGCGCTTACCGCCGTCATCGTGGTGCGTTTCACCGATTCAATCGGCGCGGTTAATTCGATCCTGCTCGGCGTTTCGGTCGCCACCGCAATCGGATTGACGCAGGGTTTTTTAATCGCCTGTCTGAGAGTGCGCGCCATCGTACTGACCGTGGGCACGCTGATGTTGTTGCGCGGCGTGGCGCTGTTTGCCGCGGATGAAAAAACCGTCATGCTGACCGATTTCGGCGTCCCCGATTTTATTCAAAGCAGGGTGGGGGTCATTTTTTCGCCCGCATCTTTGCTGGTCATCACGCTGTTTGTTCTGGTCGGCCTGTTTATGCGTTACACCAGGTATGGCAGGGAAATTTACGCCATTGGCGGGGCGCGCAAGGAGGCTGTCGCCGCCGGCGTCAACCTGCGCCGGCCGATGATGATAGTGTTCGCGGTATCCGGGTTTTGCGCGGGCGTTGGCGGCGCCATCATCGGCCTGCGTTCGGGCACCGCACAGCCGCTGGGCCTTCAATACCTGCTGCTTGCCGCAACCGTGGCGGCGTTTATCGGCGGGGTCAGCATTCTGGGCGGAAAGGGCGGCGTGATCGGCGCGGCGGTTGGAACCTTGACGGTCAATATCCTGAACACCGGGCTGGTGTTCAAGGTGACGCCGGCGTATGAAGTTCAGATTTACCTTGGAATTCTGCTGCTCACGGTCATCGTGTTCCAAATCCTGTCCATGCTGTATGAGACCCGGAAGCAGCGCGCCCTCCTGCTGGCGGATTCCAACCGGGCGCAAGCGCGAGTTGCTCCCGCCGGGCGCAGCGACCCCAATCACACTTCGCGAGGAAACTGACAATGTCCAATCGATTGAACGGCAAAAACGCGCTGATTACCGGCGCGGCCCAGGGCATGGGCGCGGCGGTCGCCGAGGAATATGCGCGGCACGGCGCCAGAGTTTGCCTTGGCGACATCAACATAGACGGATGCAACGATGTCGTCGAGCGCATCCGCGCGGCCGGCGGCGAGGCAATCGCGGTCAAGTTGGATGTAACCAGTCGCGCCGACCACGCGGCGGCCGTTGCGGCCACGGTGAAGGCCTTCGGCGGCATCAATGTGACGGTGCAAAACGCCGGCATCAACAAACCGCTCATGTTCCTCGATATAACCGAGGAGAACTGGCGGAACATCATGGATGTCAACGCGCTTGGGGTGCTGCTGGGCATGCAAGAGGCCGCCAGGCAGATGATTAAGCAGGGCAGGGAGAACGGCCCTTACAAAATCATCAATGTCGGGTCAATCCTGTCGCGCCAGGCGTTCGATGATGTGGTTCCATACAGTTGCTCCAAGCATGCGGTACTGGCCATGATTAACGGCGGAGCAAAAGCGCTGGTCGGGCACAATATCACCGTGAACGGTTATGCGCCGGGCGTGGTGCGCACCGAGTTGTGGGAGCAACTCGACAAAGACCTGGTCGCCATCGGCAAATTTGAGAAAGAGGGCGAATCCATGGACAAACTCGCCGAGACCATGATTCTGATGAAACGTTATTCCTACCCGGAAGACATCATCGGCACCGCGGTATTCCTGGCCGCCAGCCCCGACTCGGACTACATGACCGGGCAACTGCTGATGATCGACGGCGGCATGGTCATTCAGTAAGGCTTCGATAAAACTCCGGAACACTCATCATGACACTCACCGCAAAAACTGACCCGATTCAAATTTCGACCGTCGACCTGGACCCGCGCTGGGAATGGGGCCGGCCGCTGCATTCGCCCGGCCGCATGAATGTCGATTTCGAGCAGCGCGTCGATTTTCGCCGCCTGCATAACTACCGGTTGGCGCGCGCGCGTCAGGCGCTCGCGGATTCCGACCTTGGCGCAATCCTGTGTTTTGACAACAACAACATCCGCTACCTGACCAGCAGCGTCATCGGCGAATGGGCGCGCGACAAGGTTTGCCGCTATGCGCTGCTGACCGGAAATTCCGAGCCGTACTTGTGGGATTTCGGCAGCGCCGCCGCGCACCACCGGATTTACGCGCCATGGCTTGAATCGAATCACTGCCGCGCCGGGATGCTGGGGTTGCGCGGGTCGGTCGCCGAGGAGGCCGGCCTGTTCAAAAAAGCCGCAAAGGAAATATTCGACCTGCTTCAAGGCGAAGGCGTTGCCGGCATGCCCCTTGGCGTCGACATAGTCGAGCCGCCGATGCTGTTCGCGCTGCAAAATGAAGGCCTCGAGATTCGCGATGTTCAGCAGGTTATGCTCAATGCGCGCCAGATTAAAAGCGGCGATGAAATCGTGCTGCTCAACAGCGCGGCATCGATGGTTGACGGCGCCTACCAGATGATAGCCGACAACCTCAAGCCCGGAGTTCGTGAAAATGAAATGGTTGCCCTGGCCAACAAGTTCCTGTATGACAACGGTTCCGATGATGTTGAGGCGATTAACGCGGTTTCCGGAGAGCGCTGCAGCCCGCATCCGCACAACTTCACCGACAGAATGTACCGGCCGGGCGACCAGGCGTTCTTCGACATTATCCAGGCGTATATGGGATACCGCACCTGTTACTACCGCACCCTTAATGTCGGCCGCAAAACACAGCATCAAGCGGACGCTTACAGCAGGGCGCGTGAATGGATAGACGCGGCAATCGCGCTGGTGCGCCCGGGCATGACGACCGACAAAATCGCGGCGGTCTGGCCCAGGGCGCAGGATTTCGGATTCGCTTCCGAGATGGAGGCGTTCGGCCTGCAGTTCGGTCATGGACTCGGCCTCGCCTTGCATGAACGGCCGATCATAAGCCGCTTGGTGTCGTTCGAAAATCCGTTTGAACTGCAAGAGGGGATGGTGTTCGCGCTCGAGACATACTGCCCCGCGGCCGACGGCAACGGCGCCGCGCGCATCGAAGAAGAAATCGTGGTTACCGCGGATGGCCACCGGGTCATCACTTTGTTCCCCGCGCAAGAGTTGTTTGTCACAAACCCTTACTGACCAAACCGACCGACTTTTTGTCGCCCAGCGACACGCTTTCATACAATCAGCAGGAATCATCATGCCTATTTACGTCTACCAATCCCTGTCCAATGGACAACGCTTTGAATTCAGTCAGGGCATAAATGAACCGGCGTTGCGCCGTCACCCGAAGACCGGAGAGCCGCTGAAAAGAGTGATTCAGGCGCCGGCCATCCGCATACAAGGATTGAGGCGCAGCACCGTGGTCGACAGACTGAGCCCGGCGGCCACCGCCTGTGGCTGCGCTTCCAATGCGGCGCTTGCCAAAAAAATGTACGCCGCCGGCAACAACACGCCGGTATATGGCGGAATCGAAAGCCGCAAGACCGTGACCGGCGGCGTCTCCAAGGCGGGAAGCGCGAATCATGCCGGTTCGCACCACCACAGCGCCGGATGCGGACACAAACACCGATGATGCCCGGCGTTTTCTGACGTCGGACACGCCGATGACAAAGAGTTAAAATGGCAACATTTAACCAATCGGACTTGCCCAGATTGCTCCGGATGTACCGTCGGATGGTGAAGATTCGCGTCTTTGAGGACAACGCCAATGAACTTTATCTGAGCGCGAAAATGCCCGGTCTGACCCACATGTACAGCGGCCAGGAGGCGGTGGCGGTTGGTCTCTGCGAAAGCCTGAAAAGCAGCGACCACATCACCAGCACGCACCGCGGTCATGGCCATTGCATCGCCAAAGGCGCTCAACTGAAACCCATGTTTTGTGAACTGCTCGGCAAAGCGGAAGGGTACTGCCGGGGCAAAGGCGGCTCCATGCACATCGCCGACCAGGACAACGGGAATCTCGGCGCAAACGCCATCGTTGGCGGCAGTGCGGGCATCGCGACCGGCGCGGCGTTCAGCGCCAAATTTCGCGGAAGCGACCAGGTCACGGTCTGTTTCTTCGGGGACGGCGCGCTTGGCCAGGGTTTATTATACGAGGTGATGAACATGGCGGCCCTGTGGTCGTTGCCGGTAATTTATGCCTGTGAAAACAACCACTACGGCGAATACACCCATGTTTCAGAAATGGCCGCGGGCGATTTGAAAGCGCGCGCCGAGGCCTTTGGCATTGAGGCGCACACGGTTGACGGGCAGGATGTGATGGCGGTGTGCCAACTGGGCGAATCACTGGTGGCGCGTACCCGCAAGGGCGGCGGGCCGTTCTTCATTCTGCTTGACACCTACCGCTACCACGGCCACCATGTCGGCGATGTCAACCGCGCATATTACCGCAGCAAGGATGAAGAGAAGCATTGGAAAAATGAACGCGACCCGATTATTAAACTCGCGGAACACATGATTTCCAACAAATGGACAACCCAAACGCAACTTGATGCGGTTGCGTCGGAAATCAAAGCCGAAGCGAAAGCGGCGGTTGATTACGCGATTTCGGCGCCCTACCCGTCAGGGGACGAAGTCGGCATGCATGTGTATGCGGCGATGCAGAATTGACCGTTAGTTCTGAAATTAATGCCACTCGCCGGAATTCAACCGTGAAGCAAATCACCTGGTCCCATGCGGTTAATGAGGCGATAGCCGAAGAGATGCGCCGCGACGACATGGTGTTTCTGTTGGGCGAAGATGTCGCGGAAGCCGGAACGCCGTTCAAGGTTTTGTCCGGGCTGGTGGAGGAGTTTGGCGTGAAACGGGTTGTTGACACGCCGATTTCCGAAGCCGGATTTGTCGGCCTGGCTGTTGGCGCGGCAATGACCGGCGCCCGCCCCATCGTCGATTTGATGTTCGGCGATTTTATTTTTCTAACGCTCGACCAGATTGCGAATCAGGCCGCGAAACAATGCTATATGTCGGGCGGGAAACTCAAAGTGCCAATGGTGGTGCGAACCAATATGGGCGCGACCCGGCGCAGCGCCGCCCAGCACAGCCAGAGCCTGCACACGCTGGTCGCGCATATTCCCGGGCTCAAAGTGGCGCTCCCATCCACGCCGTACGAAGCGAAAGGTTTGTTGAAAACCGCCATCCGAGACGATAATCCGGTTGTGGTGTTTGAAGACAAGTTGTCATACCAGATGAAAGGCGAAGTGCCGGAGGAAGAGTATACCATCCCTTTTGGCTCGGCAAACATTCTGCGCCCGGGTAACGACATTTCCCTGATTGCCGCCTCGTCGATGGTGCAAGTTTGCGAAACCGCCGCCGCCCAACTCGAAGCGCTGGGCATTTCGGCCGAGGTCATCGATATCCGGACCGTGGTTCCACTCGACGAAGATACATTGGTAGCGTCGGTCAAAAAGACCGGCCGCGCAATCATCGTGGATGAGGGCCACCAGAGTTATGGTATCACCTCCGAAATAGCCGCGCGCCTTGGCGAAAAGGCCTTTTACTATCTTGATGCGCCTTTAACTCGAATGGGCGCAATGGATGTGCCTGTGCCTTTTTCTCCGGTGCTCGAAGACTTGACCGTCCCCACCGCCGATGGCGTGACGGCAAAAGCGGTCGACCTGGTGAGTGGCGCCGCGCGATGACGCATAAAATCATCATGCCGGCGCTTGGGATGAACCAAGATACGGGGGTCATCGTTTCCTGGGGCAAAGCGCCGGGGGAATTTGTTGCCGTCGGCGACGTCATCATGGATGTCGAAACCGACAAGGCGATACAGGAAATCGAGGCCAGCCAAGCCGGCTACTTAAGTCGTGTGCAATACCAAGTCGGCGCCGAGGTCCCGGTTGGTGAAGTGGTTGCAGTATTAACCGACAAGCCGGAGGATGAAACCCAGTCCGCATCCACAATCCGAGCCAAAGGCATTGGAAAAACACCGCAGCAAGCGCCCCCCGCCGAATCTGAAGCGCGTACGCCGGCCCGGCAATCGCCTCCGAATACAAACAGCGCAATGGAGCCAGAGGGGAAGTTATTGGCTTCCCCGAAAGCAAAGCGGCTGGCCGCCGAGGCCGGGCTGGATTTAAATAAACTGGCATCGGCGAGAGGAATGCAACCGCTTCATGCCGCAGACATTGCGGAATTGCGTGCGCTGGAATCCGCTCCACTGCCCGGCGGTGTTGCGGTGGCGGTAAAATCCACCATCTGCGCCCGCGTCGAAGCGGACGCGTTGCTGGAATTCCGCCGGGTGCTTGAGCGTAATTCCGGTAATCTTGACCGCGCCAGCATACTCGCGGTGTTTGCCGCGAGTGCATTGCGTTTCTGCATCGATATCGATGAAAAAATGTCGCCGCTGGTGGTGGCGGTATCCGCCGGCTCCGGGAAGACTTTCTACTCCGACCCGGATTTGCGGGGATTTTCCAATCTGGCGCCGGTCGAGTTAACCGAACCCCCAACGCTTTTGGTGCGGGATACGCGCGATTCTGGCATCATCAGCATTAAACTGGCCGACGATGCGCCGCTTGCCATCACCGTTTCGGACCGCCCGAACGCGGTTGAAATTGAATTTTCATTTGACGAACCCGTACTTCCGGGCGTCGATGCGATTCGAGTGGTCAGCGAACTGGTGGCGCGCATAACGGAGCCGATGCGCCTGCTTCTTTGATTATCATTCCAATGGTTGCGGTTGAATCTCGGGTCATCGCCGAGTCCGGCAGCCTCGCTCAGCGGCATAAATGACATGACCGGAAACAAAAAAAGAATCAGAATACGGGACATTGCCGACCATCTCGATGTGAGTACGGCAACCGTATCGAGGGCGTTGAATCCAAACACTGAGCACATGATCCGCAAGGAGGTGGTTGCCGGCATTAAGGATGCGGCGCGGGAACTGGGTTATATTCCGAGTCCCATCGCAACCGCGTTAAGAACCGACAGAACCTATACCGTGGGTGTGGCCGTGCCCGACATTCTAAACCCGGTATTTCCGCCGATCATCAACGGGATACAAGATCACCTGCATCAAAACGGGTACCTCACCCTGATAGTTAATACGAACAACGACCAACGAGTGGCGCTGGACGAGATTCGCAGGCTCATCACGCGTCAGGTTGACGGGTTCATCCTGGCAAACGCCTTTTTGGACGATATCAGCGTCAGGGAATGTCTTCTTCGGGAGATTCCCATGGTGCTGGTCAACCGTTCAATCAAAAACGGCAATCTGGTCCATCAGGTGCTGAGCGATGATGAGTTTGGGATTGAACTTGCCATCAACCATCTGGCTGAATTGGGTCATGTGCGCTTGTTGCATCTGGCCGGACCGCCGAACATTTTGCATGGAAAACAAAGACTGAAGATTTTCAGGCAACTGTGCAGGAAAAATAAAATTCAGGATGAGTATATGGTAATGGATGCGTTCAGCATCGATGCCGGCGCCCGGGGCGCGCAACAATTCTTGCAGCAACAGTCCAAAGCGACCGCAATTCTCGCCGGAAACGACCTGATGGCCGTGGGCGCCATGGACACCCTGCGAAACGCTGGCGTCAGCGTGCCGGAGGAAATTTCCGTTGTCGGCTTTAATGATATGCCGTTGTCGGATATGCTGAGACCGGCGCTAACGACCATTTCCATTCCGCACATGGAATTTGGCAACCAGGCCGCGCGCTTGCTGTTGCAGGTCATCGAGTCTCCGGATATTTCCCGGCAATTGGTGTTACTTACGCCCAAACTCGTGATACGGGAGTCCACCGCCAAATGCCGTTCACGATAATTGTCCGCGGATATTCGACACAATCATCCGGTGCTTGCGGCGATGCCGTCAGATGCGCAATAAAAAACTTGGCCGTATTGCACAAGCCATGTGAGGAATTAAAACGCCTGTCGGTATCCTACTTTCACACGAGGAGGCCCCACACTATCATCGACGCAAAGCGTTTTCACTTCTGGGTTCGAGATGAATTCAGGTGGTTCCCGCTCGCTATGGTCGCCAGCAAACTGGTCGGAATCATTCCGAGCATGAAGACCGGGGTAGTCTCTCAGTCACTCATCCTTGAGATATGAACGACCTTATCGGGCGGTTGTCGACACTGGCATCGCATAACCTTCGACTCGTAATTTCTTGGACTTTATGCTACTGTTTCCCTCGATTGGGTCGCCGCACAAATCGTTGCATCTCCGGCATCAACCGCCTTTTGGCTGCGCGCCGCGCCGACCGCATGTCGAGAGAAGCAAGCGCGGGGTTATGCGCCGAATGGCAGGATGTCGCCGGGTTTGCGCAGCATTTTGTTGACTTCGTCCAAGTGCTGTTCTTCGGCGGCGATTTGCTGGCGCGCGTATTCTTCCAGCAGCACCGACTGCGCGGCCGACTCGGCGAGTTTCAGGAGGTCGTAATACAAGTCGAGGGCGGCTTGTTCGTGCTCCAAACTTTCGGTCAAAATGTCCTCGATGTCGTGGCGTTCGGTCTCCAGCAGTTCGCCGATTTTGAGCGACGGATGGCCGCCAAGCAGGGTGACCATCTCGCCGGCTTTTTGCGCGTGCATGAGGCCTTCCTGCGCGTTGGCGCGCATCCAGTCGGCGATGGGGATGCGGTGGGGGCCGTATACCATCAGCGAGTAGTGGGTGTAGCGCACCACGCCGGCCAGTTCAGCCTCCATGATGCGGTTGAGAATGGCGATGGCTTGCCGCTTGTCTGGGTCTTTCATCGGGAGTTCCGGTCGGTGTTTCGGTTGCGGGCCGGCGATTATAAAACGCGGCGGCGGGTTTGCGCGACTTCGCCTCGAGCAAACGCCGGGCAACGGCACGCACAACGGTGCGCATAAAAGCGGGCGCGGAAACCGCACAAAAAACCCCGCGCCGTGATGGCGCGGGGCGTTTTGAATTAATGCCTGGCGGTGTCCTACTTTCACGCGGGGAGGCCCCGCACTATCATCGGCGCAAAGCGTTTTCACTTCTGAGTTCGGGATGGATTCAGGTGGTTCCCGCTCGCTATGGCCACCAGGCAAACTGGTCGGAATTGGCCCGGCCGGGTTCGGCTGTGCCGATTCGCATGGCCGCCCACGCTTGCGATAAAGCGAATGGGCGGCCGCATTGGGCAGTCATCGGCGTTGCATGATTTGCCGCACAACTTTCGAGGTTATTTCGAGACGCAAACCTCTTGGGGTTGTATGGTCAAGCCGCACGGGCAATTAGTACCGGTTAGCTTCACGCATTGCTGCGCTTCCACACCCGGCCTATCCACGTTGTCGTCTTCAACGGCCCTTCAGGGGGCTTAACGCCCCGGGAGACCTCATCTTGAGGGGGGCTTCCCGCTTAGATGCTTTCAGCGGTTATCCCGTCCGTACATAGCTACCCGGCGGTGCCACTGGCGTGACAACCGGAACACCAGAGGTACGTCCACTCCGGTCCTCTCGTACTAGGAGCAGCTCCTCTCAAGTCTCCGGCGCCCACGGCAGATAGGGACCAAACTGTCTCACGACGTTCTAAACCCAGCTCGCGTACCACTTTAAATGGCGAACAGCCATACCCTTGGGACCGGCTACAGCCCCAGGATGTGATGAGCCGACATCGAGGTGCCAAACACCGCCGTCGATGTGAACTCTTGGGCGGTATCAGCCTGTTATCCCCGGAGTACCTTTTATCCGTTGAGCGATGGCCCTTCCATACAGAACCACCGGATCACTAAGACCAACTTTCGTTCCTGCTCGACGTGTCTGTCTCGCAGTCAAGCACTCTTGTGCCTTTGCACTAACCGCACGATTTCCGACCGTGCTTAGAGTACCTTCGCGCTCCTCCGTTACGCTTTGGGAGGAGACCGCCCCAGTCAAACTACCCGCCACACATGGTCCCGGACCCGGATAACGGGCCTCGGTTAGGGCCCCAAACAAACAAGGGTGGTATCTCAAGGACGGCTCCGCGGAGACTGGCGTCTCCACTTCAAAGCCTGCCACCTATCCTGCACATGCCTGTTCAAAGTCCAGTGTGAAGTTGTAGTAAAGGTTCACGGGGTCTCTCCGTCTAACCGCGGGTACGCTGCATCTTCACAGCGAGTTCAATTTCGCTGAGTCTCTGGTGGAGACAGTGTGGCCATCGTTACGCCATTCGTGCAGGTCGGAACTTACCCGACAAGGAATTTCGCTACCTTAGGACCGTTATAGTTACGGCCGCCGTTCACCGGGGCTTCGGTCGGGAGCGTCGCCGTTCGAAAACGGCTAACCCCGTCACTTAACCTTCCGGCACCGGGCAGGCGTCACACCCTATACTTCCTCTTGCGAGTTTGCAGAGTGCTGTGTTTTTAGTAAACAGTCGCAGCCACCTCTTTGTTGCAACCCCCCTCGGCTCGGGGCGCGAAGCCCGTCACCTGACGGAGGCACACCTTCTCCCGAAGTTACGGTGTCATTTTGCCGAGTTCCTTCACCAGAGTTCTCTCAAGCGCCTTGGGATTCTCTCCCCGCCCACCTGTGTCGGTTTGGGGTACGATCGAACATAACCTGAAGCTTAGGGGTTTTTCCTGGAAGCATGGCATCAATCGCTTCGCGCTAATTAAAGCGCTCGTCATCACGCCTCAGTCTTAACGGACGCCCGGATTTGCCTGGGCATCCAACCTACGCGCTTAAACCGGGACATCCAACACCCGGCCGACCTAGCCTTCTCCGTCACCCCGTCGCAGTTATGGCCGGTTCAGGAATATTAACCTGATTCCCATCGACTACGCCTTTCGGCCTCGCCTTAGGGGTCGACTCACCCTGCGCCGATTAGCGTTGCGCAGGAAACCTTGGGCTTTCGGCGTGCGGGCCTCTCACCCGCATTATCGCTACTCATGTCAGCATTCTCACTTCCGATGCCTCCAGCATGCCTCACGGCACACCTTCAACGACGTACGGAACGCTCCTCTACCGTGCAAAAGGTTGAACAAAAAGAACTTAGACGATTTCGTTGAGGATGTCGCGCAGTTTTCGCGCCGCATCAGTGGTTAGCGAGATATTCTGACTGACGGCTCCCTTAACATCTCGTTCAGCAGAACCGTATGTCAAAATCTTAACGCGACACTGATTGTCATCCACTACGATTTTTGCGTGCGTTTCGGTTTGCCGCCCAAATTGGACAGCGCAACGCTCACACTCAAAATCTTTGACGATTGCCATTGGATTGCCTTTACGGTGAAAGAGTTAAACAAGTTTGACGATTTTCATCATCGTGCTTTTGGACGATAACACGATAAAGATGAATAACCTTCTAATTTAACTCTAATTTATAAACCACCATAAGCATGGGCAATTCAATTCTCTTTGTTCAACCTTTTGCACCCGCATCTTCGGTACACATCTTGAGCCCCGGTATATCTTCCGCGCAGGCCGACTCGACCAGTGAGCTATTACGCTTTCTTTAAAGGATGGCTGCTTCTAAGCCAACCTCCTGGCTGTCTGAGCCTTCCCACATCGTTTCCCACTGAGATGTGTTTGGGGACCTTAGATGGCGGTCTGGGCTGTTTCCCTTTCGACGACGAAACTTATCTCCCGCCGTCTGTCTCCCGTGATTGCACTCATCGGTATTCGGAGTTTGCTATGGGTTGGTACCGCGAGATGCAGCCCTAGCCATGACAGTGCTCTACCCCCGACGGTGAGACACGAGGCACTACCTAAATAGTTTTCGAGGAGAACCAGCTATCTCCGGGCTTGTTTAGCCTTTCACTCCGAGCCACAGCTCATCCACCCATTTTTCAACATAGGTTGGTTCGGTCCTCCAGTCGGTATTACCCGACCTTCAACCTGGCCATGGCTAGATCGCCCGGTTTCGGGTCTAATCCCAGCAACTCGCGTCCGAAGACTAATCGCCCTGTTAAGACTCGCTTTCGCTGCGGCTCCCCCATGACAGGTTAACCTTGCTACTGAAATTAAGTCGCTGACCCATTATACAAAAGGTACGCAGTCGCCCGTTCCCCGGACGAATCCGGGAATCAGGCTCCCACTGCTTGTACACACACGGTTTCAGGTTCTGTTTCACTCCCCTAACAGGGGTTCTTTTCGCCTTTCCCTCACGGTACTGGTTCACTATCGGTCGATAAGTAGTATTTAGCCTTGGAGGATGGTCCCCCCATGTTCAGACAGAGTTTCACGTGCTCCGCCCTACTTGTCGCATGCTCAGTATCACGGAAAAGTTTTCGTGTACGGGGCTGTCACCCGCTGTGGCCGGACTTTCCAGACCGTTCCACTAACTTTCCCGCTATCGCATGCAGGCTGGTCCCCGTTCGCTCGCCGCTACTTGGGGAATCTCGGTTGATTTCTGTTCCTCCGGGTACTTAGATGTTTCAGTTCCCCGGGTTCGCCTCGCGCGCCTATGTATTCAGCGCGCGATACCCGCGCAAAGCGGGTGGGTTTCCCCATTCGGAAATCCCCGGGTCAGAGTTAGTTTGTCAACTTACCGGGGCTTATCGCAGACTACCACGTCCTTCATCGCCTCTTATCGCCAAGGCATCCACCATGTGCGCTTGTTTGCTTGACCATACAACCCCAAAAAGTCTGCAACGGATGACCGCCCTTCGGCCGGCAAAGCCGAACCGAAAAACCGCCGCCGCCGCGACCCATGGAGTCGCAGTTCGAACTCTCGAAGAGTTATGCAACACATGCAACGGAACACGGGTTGCCCCGCATTCCGGTACCCGCGCCAACGGAATTTGCCGATGTGATAACAACTGCAAATTCGCGCTTGCGCGCGCCTTTGACTACCCTGGTTGTAAAAGAGCCGCGCCCGCCGAAGCGGGCCCGCCCACTGTCTAAGTGAGCGCCGCAAACTCCGCATCAGCCCCCGTCACCGGCGCGAAACCGTCCGATAAAATCGGCGGGAAATCGCGCCGCAACGGCCACCGGAATCACGCCAGAACTGGCGAAAACCGGCGAAAATTGGCGAAAACAGCAGACGGCGGAATTTGAGGACGCGGGAATTTAGCATAAAATTTATCCAGCGCAAGTCTTTTTCAAGATTTTTTCGATTTTTTTTCGCGGGCGGAATCGGGCGGAATTGCGCCGATTCGCCGCCGACTGCGCACAATGCGAAAAAAATGGTGGAGCCAGGCGGGCTCGAACCGCCGACCTCCTGCGTGCAAGGCAGGCGCTCTCCCAACTGAGCTATGGCCCCGTGCCGCGGATTATACCCGTTTGCCGACCGAATGTTTCGCCCGCGCAAAAAATCTACACCGCGACCCCCGCAGTCAATTCCCCATCAGCCACGCTCGCCGCCCCCCATCCGCCACACCCGCAGCCCCCAGTCCGGACATCAGGCCGCCGGCCGAACTGAACCACGCTTGCGGCCCCACCCACCCGCCACGCCGACGGTTGGCATCGGGAACGATGGCGACTTCACCTGCCACACCCGCAGCCGCCCCACCCCCGCCACGCCCGCAGCCGCCCCACCCCCGCCACGCCCGCAACCCCCCACCCGCCACGCCCGCAGTCTGTTGAGCGGGCGCCAGCCCCCCGCCCGCGGACGGAGGCCGGCTTTTCTTTCCACCCTTTCGCGCTTGAAGACGGGGCCGGAAAAATTTCTCGCCGACCGCTTGACTCCGCCGCCGGAATGGGTATTATCCCGCTTCCCGTGATTGGAAAGAACACGTTGAATACCGCAGTCGTAGAACTCGGCGGATTAATTACTCGCCGCGCGAATAGGCGGGCTTTCACTGTTCTTTATGATTGTGGCAATGTCCCGGCGCTATTGCGCCGGATAATTTCGACCATCAACCGAGGTGCGAGCAATGAAATTCGAAATCTGTGGCCCCTTCGAAATTCCGCGAGGGAACAAAGGCGTGATAACTGATGTCAAGCAATTCTGGAAAGAATTGGCCGAAGAGTGGGGAGAGGGCTTGGTGAAAGCTCACGGAGCCTATGTCTTTGCCATCAAGAGCGCGAGAGGCACCAAGCCATGGTATGTCGGAAAGGCTGGAAAGACTTTTAAGCAGGAAGCGCTGAATGCCGAGAACATCAAAAAGTACAACGGAAAACTCGACACAGTAACAAGAGGAAAGCCGTGGCTGTTCCTTTTGCCGGAACTCAACGATGGCGGAGGATTTTCAAGGAAAACAGAAAGCGCTCATACAAAAGCGCTGGAGTTGATGTTGATTGAGAGAGCGCTGGCAGCCAATCCCAATCTACTTAACTCTTCCAATACAAAATTGTTGCGTGAAATCGAAGTTTTCGGTTTCATCAATTCAAGAAAACCCGGAAAACCGTCAGAGGCGGTACAGGAATTCAAAAAATGCTTTTCGTAGCAACCCAAACCGCCCGCCTCGCGCGGGCGGTTTTTTGTTCTCCGCTGGCGGCAAATTAAGCCAGCGCTCGGCCGGCGGCGTCGAATAGGTGCACCGCGGTCTCGTCAAAGCGCAGGCCGACTG
>JAPPPS010000100.1 GCA_028817405.1 Gammaproteobacteria bacterium | reverse complement strand
GCGACACCGCGCAGGTTAAAACATAAACCCATGTCGGCCCCGGACTGGCGGCGACGAAAAAACTCACAACCGCAAACAGTCCAAACGCGGATAATTGGGGGAGGTGGGCGAGCATGGGTCAAATGTAGCATCAACGCATCGGTTAATTTGCCATCCGTGGCGTCTGGATTTAAATGCGGCGGTGACGGTCGATGCGGCGATGGCTCCAATTCGCAATTCCTGATGGTAGAAAAGCATGTCCCGTGCTACGACACGGGATAGGGAGCGATAGCGACCATATTTTTCACCAATCAGGAAGCCAGAGTCTTTGCTTTTGATTTTCCTCGACAGTTAATTAAAGACTCTGGATTCCCGCTTAAAAACCTGCGGGAATGACGGCGCTTCGCGCCGTGCAAACTGCCGCGCCGGCGAGGGCCGGAAAACGCCGGAAAATGCCGGGGGCCGTCATTCCGTGCGGTAGAGGAATAAGGAAGCGTAGCGCCACTATTCCTCACCGATACGGAATCCAGAGTCCCCCGCTAGTGAGCGGGGGCAGGCTTTACTTTCCCCTGTTCAGTCGCCACGGACGGCAAACGAACAAGGCGGCGGGGATTTCATAAATCGCGGCGACGCTCAATCGCCACTCCGGATTGGATCCGGAGTCCAGAGTCTTTATCTTCCGTCATTCCTCGCGACTCAATTAAAGACTCTGGACTCCGGTTGCCACCGGAGTGGCGGTGAGTGCGCCCGCTTAACAGACTGCGGGCGTGGCGGTGGGGTGGTGCCGTTATTTTCCGGGGCCAATCATCTTCTCCGCGCGCACGACGCGGTCGAAAATTTTGGCGGTGACGAAACCGCCATCGACGGCTTCGGCGCGCAGGGTGGTGCCGTTGGCGTGCGCGCGTTTGGCGATTGTTGATGCGTTGTCGTAGCCGATTTCGGGGGCCAGGGCGGTGACCAGCATCAGCGAGTTGTCCACCAATTCGGCGATGCGCGCGCGGTTCGGTTCGATGCCGGCCACGCAGTGCTCGGTGAAACTCAACGCCGCATCGCCGAGCAAGCGAATCGACTGCAATACATTATGCGCGATGACCGGCTTGAATACATTGAGTTCCAGATGTCCTTGCGCGCCGGCGACGGTGACCGCCGCATGGTTGCCGATGACTTGCGCGCACACCATCGCCAGCGCTTCGCACTGCGTCGGGTTGACTTTGCCGGGCATAATCGACGAGCCGGGTTCGTTTTCCGGCAGGCGCAACTCGCCGAGACCGGAGCGCGGGCCGGAGCCCAGCAAGCGAATGTCGTTGGCGATTTTGTTGAGGCCCACGGCGATGGTGTTGAGCGCGCCGGACATCTCCACCAGCGCATCGTGACTCGCCAACGCTTCGAATTTATTGGCCGCGGTGGTGAACCGCAGGCCGGTGAACGCCGCGACTTCCTCGGCGAACGCCTCCGCAAAACCGCGCATGGAATTAACCCCGGTACCGACCGCGGTGCCGCCTTGCGCCAGCGGATACAAGCGCGCCAAGCCGGCGTCGATGCGCTCGGCCGCGAACGCCACCTGCGCGGCGTAGCCGGAAAACTCCTGACCCAAAGTCAGCGGCGTCGCGTCCTGCAAATGCGTGCGGCCGATTTTTACCAACTCGTTCCAGTCGCGCGCCTTGGCGTCGAGCGCGGTGTGCAAGCGCTGCAACGCCGGCAGCAGCGCGTGATGCAAGCGCTCCACCGTCGCGATGTGCATCGCGGTTGGGAAAGTGTCGTTGGACGACTGACTCAAGTTGCAATGGTCGTTTGGATGCACCGGCGACTTCGAGCCCAACTTGCCGCCGAGCGCGCGGATGGCGAGGTTGGCGATGACCTCGTTGGCGTTCATGTTCGACTGCGTGCCGGAGCCGGTCTGCCACACCACCAACGGAAAGTGGTCGTCGTGCGCGCCGTCGATGACTTCATCCGCGGCCGCGACAATCGCCGCGCCCAGTTTTTTATCCAGCCGTCCTTGCGCGAGGTTGACCCGCGCCGCGCATCGCTTGACGATTGCCAGCGCGCGAATCATCTCGCGCGGCATGCGCTCATTGCCGATTTTGAAGTTGCCGAGCGAGCGCTGCGTCTGCGCGCCCCACAACTTATCCGCCGGCACTTCAATGCCGCCGAAAGAATCGGTCTCGGTGCGGGCGCGGGTTTTGGAGTCGTTCATGGCGATAAAAAAGTCGGTGATTTGCGCGAGTATAACCATGCCAATTCCGCCGCGCCAACGGTTAACATGCGCGCATGCAACCATTCGCCGCCATCCGCGTCATCGACTTGACCCATGTCATCGCCGGGCCGTTCTGCGCCTACCAGTTGGCGGCGTTGGGCGCGGATGTCATCAAAGTCGAGTCGCCGGCGCGCCCCGACATGTCGCGCGCTTCCGGCGCCGGCGCGGCCGCCCCGGCCGGCATGGCAAGCGACTTCACCGCGCAGAACGCCAACAAACGCGCGGTGTGCATCGACTTGAAATCCTCCGCCGGCGCGGCCGTCATGCGCCGCCTCATCGCCACCGCCGATGTGTTGGTGGAGAACTACCGCAGCGGCGCATTGGACGCGCTCGGCTTCGGCTACGCCGCGGTCAAAGCGCTGCGCCCGGACATGATTTATTGCTCGCTGACCGGCTTCGGCCAACACGGCCCGCATGCCTCGCGCACCGCTTACGACAATGTAATTCAGGCGTATTCCGGCTTGATGGCCGCGACCGGCGACGCCGCCACCGCGCCGATGAAAGTCGGCCCGCCGGTGCTGGACTACGGCAGCGGAATCCAAGCCGCATTCGCCATCGCCGCGGCGTTGTTTCAGCGCGCCTCCAGCGGCCGCGGCCAGTATATTGATGTGTCGATGCTGGACGCGGCGATCATGTTCATGAGTTCGCATGTGATGTATGCGCAGGCGGCCGGGCGCGCGCCGCCGAACACCGGCAACGACCACGCGAGCAACGCCGGCTACGCCTGCTACGCGACCGCCGACGGGCGACTGATGTTGGGCGCATACACCGGCGCGCAGGCGCGCGACATGTGGACGGTGTTGGGCGACGCCGCGCATGGCTTGGCGTTGGCGGAATTAACCCCGGCCGGCATGGCCGCGCACTTCGACCGCGACCGCCCGCGCATCGCCGGCCTGTTGTTGGCGCATTCGGCTGACCACTGGGAAGCGGAATTCAACCGTCGCCGGGTGCCGGCCGCGAAAGTGCGGACGCTGGAGGAGGCGCTGGCCGGCGAACAGTTGCAGGCGCGGACGGTGTTGCAGACGGTGGATTCGCGGGCGGGTGACGGTGCCGGCGATGGCGACGGTGTTGGCGACGGTGCCGGCGACGGTGCTGACGGTGCCGGCGCCGGCGACGGTGTTGGCGACGGTGCCGGCGACGGTGCTGACGGCGACTCTGGCGACCACAACGCCGCGCCGATGCCGAAGTTCCCGGTCGCCGGATTTCAATTCGCCGCGCCGGGCAGCGGCCCCGCGCTGCGCCGTCCGCCGCCGGCATTCGCCCAGCACACCGCCGAAGTGCTGCGCGAACTCGGCTACGACGACGCGGAACTGGCGAGATTGCATGCCGCCGGCGCGATTCGTTTGGCGGCGGATGGGGAGGCCGATGCCGCGGTCGCCGGAGAAACCGGAGCCGGGGAAACCGCGGCCGGGGCCGCGGTCGCCAGGAAAACCACGGCCGCGGAAACCGAAACCGCCGACACCGCGGCCGCTTCATGAAAATCCTCATCACCGGCGGCACCGGCCTCATCGGGCGCGCGTTGTGCCGGGAATTGTTGGCGCGCGACTGCGAAATCACCGTGCTCAGCCGCCGCCCGGCCGCGGTCGCGCAACGATGCGGCGCGACGGTGAACGCGCTGGCCTCGCTGGATGACTGGCGGCCCCGCGACCCCGGCCGGCATTTTGATGCGGTCATCAACCTGGCCGGCGCGCCCATCGCCGACCGCCGGTGGAGCGCGCGCCGCAAGCAAATTCTGTGGGACAGCCGCGTTACCTTGACCGAGAAATTGGCGGAGAAAATCGCCGCGGCCGAGGCCCCGCCGCGGGTGTTACTCAGCGGCTCCGCGGTCGGCTTCTACGGTGACTGCGGCGACCGGGAATTGGACGAGTCCGCCCCCGCCGGCGGCGACTTCGGCGCGCGCATGTGCGACGCCTGGGAATCGGCCGCGCGCGCCACAGAGTCCGTCGCCGGGGCGACGGTGCGCGTCTGCCGCTTGCGCACCGGCATCGTGCTGAGCCGCGACGGCGGCATGTTGGCGCGCATGCTGCCGGCGTTCCGGCTGGGACTCGGCGCGCAACTCGGCGACGGGCGACAGTGGCTCAGTTGGATTCACATCGACGACCACATCGGCATGCTGTGCGCGTTGTTGTTCGACGACGCGGCGCGCGGCGCGTTCAACTTGTGCGCGCCCACGCCCGCGCGCAACGCCGACTTCACCGCGCAATTGGCATCCGCCTTGCGCCGGCCGGCCGCGTTGCGCGCCCCGGCCTTTGCAATCAACGCCGCCCTCGGCGAGGCCGCTTGCCTGCTGCTTGGCGGCCAGCGCGTCACCCCGTCGCGGATGCTTGCGGCCGGTTACCAATTCCGCCACCCCACCCTCGCCGACGCGCTGACGGTGTTGCTGTAACGCCGCCGGGCGGGTCGCGGCCGGGCATAATGTGGTATATCCCCACCACGGGCGCAAGCGGATTCGAGCAACGATGCAAAGCAACATCTCTCTCGGCGATAAATACGCGCTGGATGCGGCGCGGGCGTACATCACCGGCGTCGAGGCGCTGGTGCGGTTGCCGATTTTGCAGCATCAACGCGATGTCGATGCCGGGTTGAACACCGCCGGTTTCGTGTCCGGCTACCGCGGCTCGCCGGTGGGGACGGTGGATTTGTCGCTGGCGCAAGCGTCGGCGCAATTGACGCAGCACAATATTAAGTTTCAGCCGGGCGTCAACGAGGACTTGGCCGCGACCGCGGTGTGGGGAACGCAGCAAGCGCACTTGTTGCCGGGCGCAAAATACGACGGCGTGTTCGCGTTGTGGTATGGCAAGGGGCCGGGCGTCGACCGCAGCATGGATGTCATCAAACACGCCAACGCGTTCGGCACCACCAAATACGGCGGCGTGTTGGCGGTGGCCGGCGACGACCACGCTTGCAAGTCATCGACCATGCCGCATCAAAGCGAGCACATGTTCATCGGCGCGGATGTGCCGGTGTTGAATCCGGCCGGGGTGCAGGATGTTCTCGACTACGGTTTGTATGGTTGGGCGTTGTCGCGGTACAGCGGCTGCTGGGTCGGCTTGAAAGCGATTACCGAGAGCATGGACTCGGCGATTTCCGCGGACTTGGACCCGGCGCGCGTCAGCATTCGTTTGCCGGATGATTTTGAAACCCCGCCCGGCGGTTTGAACGCGCAATGGCCGACCACGCCATTGGAACAGGAAAAGTTGTTGCACCAGTACCGCATTTACGCGGCGCGCGCGTTCGCCCGCGTGAACAACTTAAACCGCGTCACGCTCGACACCAACAACCCGCGCCTCGGCATCGTCACCACCGGCAAGTCGTATCTCGATGTGATGGAAGCGCTCGGCGATTTAGGTCTCGACGCCGCCACCGCCTCCGCCATCGGCATCCGCATTTATAAAGTCGGCATGAGTTGGCCCTTGGAGCCGGTCGCCACGCATCAATTCGCCAAAGGCTTGGCGGAGATTTTGGTGATCGAAGAGAAGCGCGGCATTTTGGAGAATCAAATCACCGGGCAATTGTACAACTGGCCTGTCGCCGAGCGGCCGTTGGTTATCGGCGAGCGCGACGAACATGGCAACGCGCTGGTTTCCAACTTAAGCGAACTCAGCCCGGCCATGGTGGCGCGCGCGATGGGTTCGCGCATTATGAAGTTTCACGACAGCGATGCGGTGCGCGCGCGGTTGGAATTTTTGGACGCCAAAGAACAACGCTTGAACGCCGCGCCGGCCGCGCCCACGCGCGTACCGTACTTCTGCTCCGGCTGCCCGCACAACACTTCGACGCGCGTGCCCGACAACAGCGTCGGCATGGCCGGCATCGGCTGCCACTACATGGCGAAGTGGATGAACCGCAACACCGAAGTGTTCACGCAGATGGGCGGCGAAGGCGCATCGTGGATTGGCATGGCGGCGTTCACCGACACCGCGCATGTGTTCCAAAACATCGGCGACGGCACTTACTTTCACAGCGGCATTCTCGCGGTGCGCGCGGCCGTGGCGGCGCGCGTCAACATCACCTACAAAGTCCTCTACAACCACGCGGTGGCGATGACCGGCGGGCAAGCGGTGGACGGGCCATTGACGCTCGCGCAGTTGGCGGCGCAACTGCAAGCCGAAGGCGTCGCGCGGTTGGCGGTGGTGGCGGAAGATGTCAAACAAGCGCGTAAGGAATTGCGCGATGCCGGACTCGGCCGCGGGTTTGAGCGATTTATCCACCGCGGATTGGGCCGCGGATTGGGCCGCGGTTTCGGTAGCGGCGACGGCGACGGTGTCAACGGTCGTGGCGACCGCGCAATCACCGTGCATGCGCGCCAAGACTTCGACGCGCTGCAACAACAATTCCGCGCCATTCCCGGCACCACCGTCATCATTTATGACCAAGCATGCGCCACCGCCAAACGCCGCCTGCGCAAGCGCGGGCGACTGCCGGAGAGCGCGACGCGGGTATTCATCAACGCCGAGGTATGCGAGGGCTGCGGCGACTGCAGCGCGACTTCCAACTGCTTGTCGGTGCTGCCGAAGCGCGCCGAGTTGGGCGTCAAACGGCAAATCGACCAGAGCGCATGCAACGCCGACTTCAGTTGTCTCGATGGGTTCTGCCCGAGTTTTGTCACCGTCACCGCAACCGGCGGCGCGCAGTTGCAATTTCATGGCGGCGGTGGCGACGGTGGCAATAGCGGCGACGGCGACGGTGGCAATAGCGGCGATGGCGACGATGAACTGGAACGGCGCATGGAAACCGCGCTGCCGGAGCCGGTTGCTGCATCGCTTGAACGGCCATGGAATGTATTGGTCACCGGCATCGGCGGCACCGGCGTGTTAACCGTCGGCTCGCTGCTGGCCATGGCCGCGCACATCGAAGGCAAAGGCTGCTCGACGCTGAATCAAACCGGCTTGGCGCAAAAGTTCGGCGCGGTGGTCAGCCATGTGCGCATCGCCGCGGCGCAGACCGACATTTATGCCGCGCGCATTCCGGACGGCGACGCCGACTTGTTGTTAGGTTGCGACTTGGTGGTGTCGGCGATGCCCGAAGCGCTGGCGCGACTCGACTCCGCCAGAGCGCATGCGGTGGTGAACACGCATGAAAACCCCACCGCCGATTTCATTCACGACCCGGATTACCACTTCCCGGCCGAGGCCATGCGGCGGTTGATTAGTGACGAGACCGGCGCGACCAAGACCGCCTTCGTTGACGCCACCCGCATCGCCCGCGACTTGCTCGGCGACCCCATCGCCGCCAACTTGTTTCTGCTCGGCTTCGCGTACCAACGCGGTTTGATTCCGGTCAGCGCCGAGGCCATCGCGCAAGCCATCGAACTGAACAATGTCGCGGTTGACTTCAACCGTCGCGCCTTCCGATGGGGCCGGCGCGCGGCGGTTAACCTCGATGCGGTCGAACGGTTGGCGCGCGACGGTCATGAACATGCCGCGGACGCGCAACCGTTAACCAAACTCGATGACATCATCGACTGGCGGTACCGTTACTTGTGCGCGTATCAAAACACAAAGTACGCCGACCGCTACCGCGCGTTAGTCGAACAAACGCGGCGAGCGGAAGTTGCGATGACAACCGGCGACGCAAACAACGGCGACGATAAAAACGCGCTGAAACTAACCGAATCTGTCGCGCGCGGCTATTTCAAACTGCTGGCGTATAAAGACGAATACGAAGTCGCGCGGTTATACGCCGGCGGCGACTTCATCGCCGACTTGAAACAACAGTTCCGCGGCCCGGTGAAACTGAATTTTCATTTAGCCGCGCCGCTGTTGTCGCGCGCCGACCCGCTCACCGGCCATCTCATCAAACGTCGTTTCCCCGCGGCCACGCTGCATGTCTTCAAGTTATTAGCGCGCCTCAAGTTCCTGCGCGGCACGCGCTTCGACCTCTTCGGCATGCAATCCGAACGCCGGCGCGAACGCCAACTCATCACCGAATACGAACACGACCTCGCGCAACTGTTGCCGAAGTTAACCCCCCGCAACCAACCCGCCGCCGCGGCCATTGCGGCATTGCCGGAACACATCAAAGGCTTCGGCCACATAAAATCCGCCAACATCAAAACCTACACCGCGCGCAAACAAGAATTACTCAACAAAATCCGCGCCCCGGAATTGACGGTAGTAAGCAGCGCCTAACCTCGCCGTCACGCCCGCGGTCTCCCTATCGTCACGCCCGCACGGCCGAAGGCCGTCATTCCCGCAGGCTTTTAAGCGGGAATCCAGAGTCCCCCGCTCGTGGGCGGGGGCAGGCTTTTTTTCGATTTCTCGCGGGGGCAATTAAAGACTCTGGATTCCGTATCGGTGAGGAATATAGTCGCTACGCTTCCTT
>JAPPPS010000128.1 GCA_028817405.1 Gammaproteobacteria bacterium | reverse complement strand
GGCGCAAGTCGTCACCTGCATCTGGTTCTTCACCCACCGCGGCGGCAAAACCGGGCCCGCGCGGCCGCTATGAAAACACAAACTCTCCGCCCTTGTGCGACACTTTGATGGCGCTGCCGGGCGGGAAGTCGCCGGCGAGGATGCGGCGGGCCAACGGGTTTTCGATGGCGGTTTGGATGGCGCGCTTGAGCGGGCGCGCGCCGAACACCGGGTCGAAGCCGGCCGCGGCGAGGCTGTCGAGCGCGGCCGCGGTGAGGTCCAGTTGCAGGTCGCGCTGCGCGAGGCGCGCGCGCAAGTAGTCGAGTTGAATGCGCGCGATTTGCGCCAGTTGGGTTTTGTCCAGCGGCCGGAACACCACCAAGTCGTCGATGCGGTTGATGAACTCCGGGCGGAAGTGCGCGCTGACCACTTCCAACACTTGGCGTTTCATGGCGTCGTAGTCGTCGTCGCCTTGGTTGTCGCCGCCATCGCGGCCGCCATGCCGCTCGCGAATCATCTGCGAGCCTAAGTTGGAAGTCATGATAATCACGGTGTTGCGGAAGTCGACGGTGCGGCCATGGCCGTCGGTCAGGCGGCCGTCGTCCAGCACTTGCAGCAGCACATTGAACACATCGGCGTGCGCCTTCTCGACTTCGTCCAGCAGAATCACCGAATACGGCCGCCGCCGCACCGCTTCGGTGAGGTAGCCGCCTTCCTCGTAGCCGACATAGCCGGGCGGCGCGCCGATGAGTCGCGCCACCGAATGTTTTTCCATGAACTCCGACATGTCGATGCGCACCATCGCTTGCTCGGAGTCGAACAAGAATTCCGCCACCGCTTTGGTGAGTTCGGTTTTGCCGACGCCGGTGGGGCCGAGGAACAGGAATGAACCGTACGGCCGGGCCGGGTCCGACAGCCCGGCGCGCGAGCGGCGAATGGCGTTGGCGACCGCGGTCACGGCTTCGTCCTGGCCGACCACGCGACGGTGCAGGTTGTCTTCCATGCGCAGGAGTTTTTCCTTCTCGCCCTCCAGCATCTTGGCCACCGGAATGCCGGTCCAGTGCGACACCACTTCGGCGATTTCATCTTCGTTGACGCGGTTGCGCAGCAACTTCATCTCACGGTGTTCGGCTTGGTTCGCCGCTTCCAACTGTTTTTCCAGTTCGGGGATGCGCCCGTATTGCAACTCCGACATGCGCGCCAAGTCGCCGGCGCGCCGCGCGGTTTCCAGTTCGGTGCGCATGCGGTCGAGTTCCTCCTTGACATGCTGGCTGCCTTGCACCGCGGATTTCTCCGCGTTCCAGACTTCCTCCAAGTCGGCGTATTCGCGCTCCAGTTTGTCGATGGCGCTTTGCAAGTCTTCCAATCTTTTGCGCGAGGCGTCGTCGCTTTCTTTGCTCAACGCTTCGCGTTCGATTTTAAGTTGAATCAAACGCCGCTCCAACCGGTCCATCGACTCCGGCTTGGAGTCGATTTCCATGCGAATGCGACTGGCCGCTTCGTCGACCAAGTCGATGGCTTTGTCCGGCAGGTTGCGGTCGGTGATGTATCTATGCGACAGCGTGGCCGCGGCCACGATGGCCGGGTCGGTGATGTCGACGCCGTGATGCACTTCGTATCGTTCTTTCAAACCGCGCAGGATGGCGATGGCGTCTTCGACATTCGGCTCGTCGACCAATACTTTTTGGAAACGCCGCTCCAGCGCCGCGTCTTTCTCGATGTGCTTGCGGTATTCGTCCAGCGTGGTGGCGCCGACGCAGTGCAGTTCGCCGCGCGCCAGCGCCGGCTTCAGCATGTTGCCGGCGTCCATTGCGCCTTCGGCCGCGCCGGCCCCGGCCATGGTGTGCAACTCGTCGATGAAAAGAATGATGCGGCCTTCCTGCTTCGCCAAATCGCTCAGCACCGATTTCAAACGCTCTTCAAATTCGCCGCGGTATTTCGCCCCCGCCAGCAGCGCGCCCAAGTCCAGCGACAACACGCGCTTGCCTTTGATGCCGTCCGGCACCGCGCCGTCGACGATGCGCTGCGCCAAGCCCTCGATGATGGCGGTTTTGCCGACGCCGGGCGGGCCGATGAGCACCGGGTTGTTTTTGGTGCGCCGCTGCAGCACTTGAATGGCGCGGCGGATTTCGTCGTCGCGGCCGATGACCGGGTCGAGTTTGCCCTGCTCGGCGCGCTCGGTGATGTCGATGGTGTATTTTTCCAGCGCTTGGCGCTGCTCTTCGGCGTTCGGGTCGTCCACGCTTTGGCCGCCGCGCATGGCTTCGACGGCCGCCTCAACGCCGTTTTTGGAGGCGCCGGCGTCGCGCAGCATGCCGCCTAACCGGCCCTTGTCGTCCAACGCCGCCAACACGAACAACTCGCTGGCGATGTAACGGTCGCCGCGCTCCTGCGCCAACTTGTCCGCGACATTGAGAAGTTTGCCGAGGTCGTTGGACAACAGCACTTCGCCGCGGTTGCCCTCGACTTGCGGCAGTTTGCCGAGCGCGTCGAACAAATCCGAGCGCAAGCGGTTGATGTTGACATCGCCGCGCGCCAGCAGGTGGCGCACGCTGCCGCCCTCCTGGTCGAGCATCGCCAACAGTACATGCAGCGGCTCGATGAACTGGTGGCTGCGGCCGACCGCCAAACTCTGCGCATCAGCCAACGCCATCTGAAACTTCGCGGTGAGTTTGTCCGGGCGCATAATTCTCGTCGATGGATTCGCGTTATGCAAAAGATAGGGTTTGCGCGCCGGCATTCAAGCGATTAGGCGGGGCGATGGCGGGGGCGACGACGGGGGCGGGGGCGATGATGGCGACGACGGGCCGGCCACGGTGAAATGTTGCGGCGGCGACGGTGAGGCCGGCCGCGACTTTGCGGTCGCCGGGACAAGTCGCCGCGCTTGACCCCGCCGCCTGGCCGGTGTATTTTCCATCTCTTCATTCACCAACCTGCGAGAGGACACCATGAAACTGCTGAAAACCACCAAAACCTTTGCGCGCAAGGCCGGCCTGGCGGCCGGGCTGTTGGCGGCGTTGATGTTCAGCGCATCCGCCGCGGC
>JAPPPS010000006.1 GCA_028817405.1 Gammaproteobacteria bacterium | reverse complement strand
CGCTGGCGGCGTTCAAGCCCGGCAGTTTTCTCATCAACACCGCACGCGGCGGCCTAGTGGACGAAACCGCGTTGCTCGACGCGCTGCAGCGCGGTCACTTAGGCGGCGCGGCGCTGGATGTATTCGAAGACGAACCCCCGCCGCCCGACTCGCAGTTGCTCACCGCCGCCGCTGACGACAACCTAAACCTCGCCCTAAGCCCGCACAGCGCCGCCTTGACCGCGCCGTGCCTCGCGCGCATGGCAACCGTCGCCGCCCAAAACGCCCTCGCCGCATTAGCCGGCAACCTAAACCCCGAACTGGTGGTCAACCCGGAAACCCTGCGATAAACCAATCCGCCGGCTACCATGCCCCCTAGTCCGTTAAGAGACCGCGTAAAAACTCCAAAAATCGAGAATTGCATAGAAAAAAAATTTCCTATTTATATGAGAAAAAACAGATTATGTTCCTGTTTAGTTCGCATTTTCATGTTATTTGGAGGAAAATTTTCTCCACCTTTAAGAATGCGGGGAGTTTCTACATGAATTCTTAACAGACCGTGGGCGTGACGAGAGATGGGCGGCCGGCGATTCAAATGCGGCATCATCGAGTCGGTGAATTTGCCATCCTTGGCGTCTGGATTCCCGTGTCCAAGCGGAATGACGGCCCCCGGCTTTTTCCGGCCCTCGTCGGCGCTTCGCGCCGCGGAATTAAGTACGGCGGCTTTAGCCGCAACGAAGGGCTTTGACCCGGAGTCCAGAGTCTTTAATTGAGTTGCATGGGTGTGACGAAAGATAAAGACTCTGGACTCCGGCTGTCGCCGGAGTGGCGGGATCCGTCTGTGGAATTAAGCGCCGGCGTCATCCGCCGGGCAAAGCGGATACCAAGCCGGCGAACACTGCGGTGCCGAGCCAGTTGTTGTTGAGGAAGGCGCGAAAGCAACGTTCGCGGGCGCGGGTTTTGCACAGCCATTGCTGGTAGACCGCCAACGCCAGCGCGACGCCGAGGCCGATATAAAACGCCCATGCCAATTCGCGCCGCCAACCAATGACCGCCAACAACGCTACGCAAACCAAGTGCAGCGCGCCGATGATGCGGTTGTCGTGGCGGCCGAACAAAATCGCGGTGGAGCCGATGCCGATGCGCGCGTCGTCGTCGCGGTCCACCATCGCGTATTGGGTGTCGTAGGCGACCACCCAAGCGAAGTTGGCGGCGAACAGCAACCACATTTCCGCCGGCGGCGCGCCGGTTAATTCCATCGTCGGCGTTGCGCCGACTTCCATGTATGCCATCGGAATTCCCCATGAAAACGCCACGCCGAGAAGCAGTTGCGGCAGGTGGGTGACGCGCTTGGCGAGCGGGTAGGCGCAGGCGATGGGCAGCGCGACTAACGCGAGGAGTTGCGTCGCGCGGCTCAGTTGCAACGCCAGCGCCGCGGCCGCGACTAACAGCAGCGCGAACAACAACCACGCGGCGCGCACGGTCAATTCGCCGCCGGCCAGCGGGCGGTCGCGGGTGCGCTTGACTTGCGGGTCGATGCGGCGGTCGGCGATGTCGTTGATGACGCAGCCGGCCGCGCGCATGACGAAAGCGCCGGCGATGAAAATCGCTACCGTCGCCATCGGCGGCGCTCCGTCGGCCGCCAACCACAACGCCCACAAGGTCGGCCACAGCAACAGGAATGTGCCGATGGGACGGTCGAGACGCATGAGGCGCAGGCATGCGCGGGCGGTCGGCATGGTCACGGTTTTGGTCACGGTTTTCGCCGGCAAATTAGTTGCATCGAGAAATCACCGGCGCGAATTGCCGGCGCGGTAAGACTCCGGACTCCGGCGGTCGCCGGGTGGCGGCGTGGGCGGGTAGCGGAACAGAGAAAACGAAAAACAAAATCACACCTCCGCATAACTCTCGCGCGCGCTGACCCACCGCCGGATAATCGCATCGGCGGCGGCCGCGCCATCGGCGTGCGCGCGCAACGCTTTGGCGATGGCTTCGATTGTCGGCAGCAACGCGCGGTCGCGTGCCAAGTCGGCGACTTTCATTTGTTGCAGGCCGGTCTGTTTGGTGCCGAGCAATTCGCCCGGCCCGCGCAGTTCCAAGTCCTTGCCGGCGATGACGAAACCGTCGCCGGTGTCGCGCAGAATGCCGAGGCGCTGCTTCGCGTTCGCGCCCAACGGCGGCTGGTACATCAACACGCACGCCGCTTGCTGCGCGCCGCGCCCGACCCGCCCGCGCAACTGGTGCAACTGCGCCAGGCCGAGTCGCTCGGCGTTCTCGATAATCATCAAACTCGCGGCCGGCACATCGACGCCGACTTCGATGACCGTGGTGGCAACCAACAAGTCGATGTCGCCGCCGTGGAACCGCCGCATAATCGCCTCCTTGTCGGCCGATTTCATGCGCCCGTGGATGAGTTCGATGCGCAGTTCCGGCAGTTGCGCGGTTAACGCATCAAAAGTTTCGGTGGCGGCCTGCGCTTGCAGTTTGTCGGATTCTTCAATCAGCGGGCAGACCCAGTACGCCTGCTGGCGGTCGCGGCAGACGCGGCGAATGCGCTGCGCGACGTCGGCGCGGCGGCTGTTCGGCAGCGCCACGGTTTGCACCGGCTTGCGGCCCGGCGGCATCTGGTCGATGTTGGAGATGTCGAGGTCGGCGTAGAAAATCATCGCCAAGGAGCGCGGTATCGGCGTCGCGCTCATGATTAATTGATGCGGCGCGTGGCGGGCGACGGTTGATTCGCTGTTGCCGCCGGTCGAGTCGCCACCGTCGCCGCCGGCTTTGTTGCGCAACGCCAGCCGCTGGTCGACGCCGAAGCGGTGCTGCTCGTCGATAATGAGCAAGCCGAGACGGTGGAACGCCACCTTCTCTTGGAATAATGCGTGGGTGCCGATGACCAACTGCGCGTCGCCGCACGCGATGCGCCGCAACGCCTGCGCGCGCGCCGCGGCCGGCATGCGCCCGCCCAACCATTCCACGCTCAAGTTGAGCGGCGCGAACCAGTCGCCGAAAGTGCGGCGGTGCTGCTCGGACAGCAACTCGGTCGGCGCCATCAACGCCGCTTGATAACCGGAGTCGATGGCGCGCAGCGCCGCGGCCGCCGCGACCACGGTTTTGCCGCAGCCGACATCGCCTTGGATCAAGCGCATGGCCGGGGCCGCGGTTTGCAAGTCGGCGAGGACTTCGCCGATGACCCGGCGCTGCGCGGCGGTGAGTTGGAAACCGAGTTGAGTTTGCAGTTTGCGCCAACTGTCGCCGCCGGCGGTGACTGTGGCGCCGGCGTTGACGGTGTCGCCGCCGGTGGTGACGGTGCCGGCGCGGCCGGCGTTGACGGTGCCGGCACCGTCACCGCCACCGTTAAACACCGGCGCGCGACGGGTTTTATGTTTCTGGCGGAAGCGACTCAGCGCGAGGTGGTGGGCGAGGAGTTCCTCGGTGGCCAGCCGTCGTTGCGCCGGATGCGTGCCGGCAAGCAGCGCTTCGGTGTCGGCGTCCGGCGGCGGGCGGTGCACGGTTTGCAGCGCGTCTTGAATCGGCGGCAACTGAAACTTCTCGCGCACCGTCGCCGGCAAACATTCACGCAAGTCGCCGAGTTCGTTGTCCAACACTTGCGCCACCAACTTGCGCAGCAGGCCGGCGCTTACGCCCTCGGTGCCGGGATAAACCGGGGTCAGCGCGGCCTCGGCCGCATCCGGCGGGCGCTCCGAGTACAAACGGTATTCCGGGTGCACCATCTCCCACGACTGGCGGCCCTGGCGCACCTCGCCGTAGCATTTTATCCACGCGCCGCGCTGGAACGCGCGCTGCTGCGCGGCGCTGAAATGAAAGAAACGCAGAATCATCGACGAAGTTTGGTCGCTGACGATGACCAACAGACTGCGCCGCCGCCGGTATTCGATGTCGGCGAGTTCGACCTGGCCCAACACCACCGCGTCTTGTCCCAACTCCAACTCACCGATGCGCGCGATGCGGGTGCGGTCTTGGTAGCGGAACGGTAGGTGGAACAGCAAATCGCGCGGCCCGGCGATGCCGATGCGCGCCAACTTGGCGGCCACCTGCGGGCCGACGCCGTCCAGCCGGAGCAGGGGGTTTGAGGAGGCGTTCAGGGCGGGGTGGGGCGCGACGGTGCGACGGTGGCGACGGCGAATCGATGGCGCGGCGACGGTGGCTCGACGGTTTTGCGACGGCAGTGACGGTGAAGCGGCGACGGCGACGGTGGCGCGACGGTTCTGCGGCGGCGACTCAGCAACGCGGCGACGATTCGGCGGCGACGCGACGCTCAGTCGCCGACCATCAAAACCGCCTCGACTTCGACCGCCGCGCCTTTCGGCAACGCGGCCACGCCGACCGCGGCCCGGGCCGGATACGGCTCGCGGAAATACCCCGCCATCACCTCGTTGACGGCCGCGAAGTTGGCGAGGTCGGTGAGGAAAATGGTCACCTTGACCGCGTCGTCGAGGCTGCCGCCCGCGGCCTCGGCCACCGCCGCCAAGTTGCGAAAGCACTGGTGCGCCGCGGCGTCGAACGACGAATCGACCAACTCCATAGTGGCCGGGTCGAGCGGAATCTGCCCGGAGATATACACCGCATCGCCGGCCTTGACCGCCTGCGAATACGCGCCAATCGCCCCCGGCGCGCGCTCGGTATGAATAATCTGTCGCTTGCTCATGGCATCGCCCACGATAAAAAACCCCCGCGATTACACCACAAATCGCCGCAAGTTGCTTGTTCAATCGGGCGGCCGGAAATCTGTCGCGCCGCCGCTTGCCCAACCCCCCGGTGTATAACGCCTTTTTCCAAAGCATAAAAACTATTCTTTACAGTGCGCGTTCATCATTTATAAAGTGCGCGCAACGAAGGACGAGCCGCTTTGGTTTATCCTTTACCCTTCAATCCCGACGAGGACATGACGATGAACACGCAAACCGACACCGGCCCCACGGCCACCCTGGAAGACCTGTACGACCCGGCCTTCCGCGAGCAAGTGCGCGACAACGACCCGAGCGCGCTGGCGATGCTTGGCTTGTCGCAAGACCACCAGCCGGAAATCCGGGTGGTCACCGACCGCAGCGACACGCTGCACATCTCGCTGCCGCGCGAGTTGCCGGACAACCTGAGCGCCGCCGACTTGGAGAACATCTCGGCCGGCATCGGCTGGCATGAGTTCTGGCGACGCGTGCGCTCGCTGTTCTCCGGCCGCTTCCTCACCGAGGGCTATCTGGCAAACAAGCCCGGCCACGGCGGCTGAGCGCCGGCGGCGCCGCGCCGCCGCACCGCCAATCCCCGCCCGGCGTCCGCGCCGCGCGGGGATTTTTTTATGTATTGGGTCGCCACGCTGCGACCGCCCCCCACTCGCCACGCCCGCATTCCGTTAAGCGGGCGCGCACCGCCACGCCGGCGATGCCGCGGCGAACCCCGCTAATCAACCCCGCCAATCCACTCCGCCAATTCCCCGCTGTATAACGCCCTTTTCCGGCCGCATAAAAACTTGTCTTTACAGTGCGCGCGCGCCGTTTATAAAGTGCGCGCAACGGAAGGACGAGCCGCTTCGGTTTATCCTTTACCCTTCAACCCGACGAGGACATGACGATGAACACGCAAACCGACACCGGCCCCACGGCCACCCTGGAAGACCTGTACGACCCGGCCTTCCGCGAGCAAGTGCGCGACAACGACCCGAGCGCGCTGGCGATGCTTGGCTTGTCGCAAGACCACCAGCCGGAAATCCGGGTGGTCACCGACCGCAGCGACACGCTGCACATCTCGCTGCCGCGCGAGTTGCCGGACAACCTGAGCGCCGCCGACTTGGAGAACATCTCGGCCGCGGGCAGCGCGGCTCAGGAATGGGCGAAAGCGCAGATGAAAAACAGTTGGTTTTACCCCGGCATGGGCGACCACATCAGCCATCCGCAATCCGAGGACCGCGGCGGCTAAACCGAGGCCGGCGCGCCGGCGCACCCCCCGTTGCAACGCCCGGCGCGCCGGCGCCCGGCCGGCCCGCGCCGCGCAAGATTCCCGGCGCCGCGCAAGATTCCCCGCGCTGCGCAAATCGGCGCCGCGCCAACCAGCCAAAACCGGCCCAAACCCCGCTCCGGCGTCCGCGCCGGCGGCGGGGATTTGTGCTATCTTTGCCGGTCATTCAAACCAGGAATCAGACCATGCAAACCGCCCTCAACCCGACCGACACCCGCGCCCTGCGCGCGGCCATGTTTGACCCGGCGTTTCGCGCCAAACTGCGCAAGTTGGACCCCGAAGCGTTAGCCGCGTTCGGCGTCGCCCCGGCCGACGGCGACGCCGCGACGGTGGCCGTCAAGGTGGTCACCGACCGCGCCGACACCTGCCACATGGCGGTGGACACAATCCGCGAAGAGTTGACCGAGGATGACTTGGCCGGCGTGCAAGCGGCCGGCTGCATCTCGGCCGCCGCGCGCGCGCGCATCAACTCCATGCTGAACAACAGCGGCACGCTTCACTACCCCGGCATGGGCGACCACATCAGCGGCGACCAGCGCGCTTGCCGGGGTTGCGGTTAACCGCGCGCGCGAACCTCGGCGGCGGAACCGGCGCCGGGCGGGGTTGCCGCGCGCCGCGGTTTTTCCCTGCGTTTTGCCCTGCGCCGATTCGCCCGGGGCCGCCCGGGCCGCCGATTCGGGGTTCGATTATAATCCGCGCATCCGCGCCCACGGATGCGCGCCACCGGAGAGCTGGCAGAGCGGTCGAATGCGGCGGTCTTGAAAACCGTTGACTGTAACAGGTCCGGGGGTTCGAATCCCTCGCTCTCCGCCATCCTTTCTTTTGGTTTTGTCGCGCGGTCGCGTGGTTTTTTCCGCGTTGTTTTTTTCGCGTTGTTTTTTTCGCGTCATTTTTCCCGCCGCGCGTGTTGTTGTTATCGTTGTCGCCGCCCTGTTTCCCCGGCCGCGGTTGAACGCCGGCGCAATCACAAACCGCCGAGTAGCGCGCCACCGTCGACGCTCAGCACGCTGCCGTTGATATAACCGCCGGCGTCGCTGGCCAACAACAACAGCGCGCCGTCCAGTTCGTGCAGGCGGCCGGCGCGGCCCGGCAACAACCCCGCGACATATTCCCGGCCGCGCGCGCTTTCCAAAAACTCGCGGTTCATTTCGGTGGCGAAATAGCCCGGCGCCAGCGCATTCACGCGCACCCCATGGCGCGCCAGTTCCAACGCCATGCTGCGCGTGAGTTGAATCACCCCGGCCTTGGCCGCGCCGTAGTTCGCCTGCCCGCGCTGCACGCCGACGCCAAGCATGGAGGCGATGTTGATAATTGCGCCGCCGGAATCCTGCGCGACCATCCGCCGCGCCGCCGCCTGGCCGACCCGCCACACCGCGCTCAAATCGGTGTCCACCACGCCTTGCCACTCGGCCTCGCTCATGTCCAAGAACCGCCGCGGCGCGGCCACCCCGGCGTTGTTGACCAGAATATCGACGCGGCCGAAATGCGCGTCGATGCGCGCAAACGCCGCCTCCACCGCATCGCGCTCGCGCACATCCATGGTTACCGTCAAGAGGCGGCTGTTGCTTTCGACCGCGGTGGTGGTGCCGGTGCCGGTGCCGGCGACGGTGCCAGTGTCGGCCGCCGCGCCGGTGTCGGTGGCGTTGGCGCCGGTGTTGGTGCCGGCGTTGGTGTTGGCGACGGTGTTGGCGTTGGCGACGGTGCCGGCGTTGGCGACAGTGTTGGTGTTGGCGCTGGCGTTGGTGTTGGCGACGGTGCCGGTGTCGGTGGCGTCGGCGATGACCTCGGCGATGGACTCGGCCACCGCCTCCAGACGCGCCGCGCGCCGCGCCGCCAGCGCCACCTTGCACCCGGCCCGCGCCAAAGTCGCGGCCATGTGCGCGCCCAACCCCGATGACGCGCCGGTGACCACCGCCACGCGCCCGTCAAGACAAAAAGCGCGCCGAAAAAACGCGCCGCCGACGGTGGCGTCGACGCCGGCAGCCGAGTCGCCGCCGCCAGAACCGTCGCCGCCCTTGCCGCCAGCCGCGTCAGATGCAGTGGATTTGTCACGCATAACATTCACGATTCCCGCGACTATAACAAGCGCGGACAATCTGCGATGCTTTCATGTCCCAAACCAATTCAACTTGCGGCGGAGGGAGACGACTTTGCCGGCGATGAAGAGGGTGGGGGCGCGGGGGGCGGCGCGGGTTAACTCGGCGCGCATCTCGCCTAAGGTGCTGACATAAACTTTCTGGCGCAGCGTGGTGCCTTTTTCAATCAACGCCACCGGCAAACTGGGCGACAAGCCGAACGCGAGCAACTTCTCGCAAATGAGCGGCAAGCCGTTCAAACTCATGTAGAACACCAAGGTTTGGCCCGGCGCGACCAACGATTCCCAGTCGAGGTTGACGCTGCCGTCCTGCAACTGGCCGGTGACGAAGCGCACCGACTGCGCGTGCTCGCGATGCGTCAGCGGGATGCCGGCGTAACTGGCGCAGCCGCTGGCCGCGGTGATGCCGGGGATGACTTGAAACGGAATTCCCTCATCCGCCAAGTGTTCGATTTCCTCGCCGCCGCGGCCGAAGATGAATGGGTCGCCGCCTTTCAGCCGCGCCACGCGTTTGCCGGCGCGCGCATAATCGCTCAGCATGCGGTTGATGCCGGGCTGCGGCAGCGCATGCGCGGCGCGTTGTTTGCCGACATAGATGGACTCGGTGTCGGCGCGCAGCATGCGCAAGATTTCCGGCGCGACTAAGCGGTCGTATAACACCACATCGGCCGACTGCAGCAGGCGGAACGCGCGCAAGGTGAGCAGGTCGGGGTCGCCGGGGCCGGCGCCGATGAGATAGACCTCGCCGATTTTGCCGGCTGCGCCGGTCGCATGCGCCGGCGATTCCAAGGCTTGCGTCAACAACCGTTCGGCTTCGTCGAACTGGCCGGAGAATACGCTCTCGGCGACCACGCCTTGCAGGATGTCTTCCCAGAATTTGATGCGCGCGGCGGTGTCCGGGATGCGCGCTTGCGCTTGTTTGCGAAAGCGACTGACCAAGCGCGCCAACTCGCCGTAGCCGGACGGCAGCAACGACTGGATGCGCGCGCCGAGCAGCCGCGCGAGGGTCGGCGAGGCGGCGCCGCTGGCCACGCTGATGGTGATGGGGTCGCGGTCGATGGTGAGCGGAAACACGACATCGCACAACCGCGCATCGTCGACGACATTGACCGGGAGACCGCGCCGATTGCACTCGGCCGCGACTCGGCGGTTGACCGCGCGGTCGTCGGTGGCGGCGATGACCAATTGGTACTGTGACGGGGGCGATGCGGGTGATGGGGTTGCCGCGGGTGATGGGTCCGACGGGTTCGATGGGGGCGACGCGGGCGATGATGCCGGTGATGGCGATGATGCCGGCGATGACGGTGTGGCCGGCGATGGCGATGCGGCCGACGCTACCGCCGCGCCGTCCAAGTCGCTGGGCGCGAACGCGCGCAACTGTACCGTGCCGCCGGCCGCTTCCACTTGGCGTTTGAGTTCATCGCCGGCCGCGACCGCGACCACATCCACGCGCCCGCCGGCGTCGATAACCCGCGCCGCGCGCCGCGCCGCGACCCGCCCGCCGCCGACCACCAAACAACGGCGACCGACGAAGTCGTGATGCAACGGCAGATATTTCATGCCGATATGCTACACCATCAAGCGCGCGCGACCACGGGCCGGCGGTTTGAGTTCGCCTAAGTTGACCTGGGTTCGCCGGGTTCGTTTGAGTCCGCCCGAATCCGCCGCGCGGTTTTAACATTTAACATGCGCAAGGTTTTGACGCATAATCCGGTCGCGCCGCGCCGACATCGCGCTTGTTCCATGCCGCGGCTTTGCGCGCCGCTGAGTCGCCGACACGCTACCGAACGACAACATTTCCGACACCGCCCATGCAATTCACCCCGCATACTCGCATTCGTCGGTCGCCGTTTTTTGAGGCGACCGTGTCCGCGGGCGCGGCCGGGTTTACGACTTACAACCACATGCTGCTGCCGGCCGGCTACGGCGACCCGGAGGGCGAGTATTGGCGGCTGCGGCGCGGCGTGTCGATGTGGGATGTCGCGGCGCAGCGGCAGGTTGAGTTGCGCGGGCCGGACGCCGGCAAGTTGGCGCAGATTCTTGCGCCGCGCGATTTGTCGCGTTGCGCGGCCGGGCAGGGCAAGTATGTCGCGCTCTGCAACCACGCGGGCGCGCTCATCAACGACCCGATTGCGTTGAAGTTGGACGACGACACCTATTGGTTTTCCATCGCCGATTCCAATATTTTGTTTTGGGCGCGCGCCATCGCCGCCGAGCGCCGGCTGGATGCTGCGGTCACCGAGCCGGATGTTTCGCCGTTGGCGGTGCAGGGGCCGCAGGCGGCGGAGGTCATCGCCGCGCTGTTCGGCGAGTGGACGCGCGGCATGAAATACTTTCACTTTCGCCGCGCCGACTTGGACCGCATGCCGCTGTTGTTGGCGCGTTCCGGTTGGTCGAAGCAAGGCGGGTTTGAGATTTATCTTCTCGACCGCGCGCATGGCATGCGGTTGTGGAACACGGTGGCCGAGGCCGGCGCGGCGTGGGACATCGCGGCCGGCAGTCCGAACGCGAACGAGCGCATCGAGAGCGGCTTGTTGTCGTGGGGCGGCGACACCGATGACGCGACCAATCCGTTTGAAGTGCGCTTGGGCAAGTTTGTCGACTTGGACTTCGACGGCGCGGATGAGGTGGTCGGCATCGATGCGTTGCGCCGTATTCGTCGCGACGGTCCGGCGCGCCATCAACTCGGCGTTATTCTCGACGGTGATGCGCCGGCGCCGCCGCATCCGTTGTGGTATGACATCACCGTCGACGGCCGCAAAGTCGGCGACATGACTTGCGGCATCTGGTCATACCGGTTGGCGCGCAACATCGGCTTCGGTTTGGTGGCGCGCGACATGACGGCCGGCATGCGCGTGGAAGTGGTGAAGGGCGACGCGCGCATCGGCGCGACGCTGACGGTGTTGCCGTTTGCTTGATGGGTTGTGCGGCGATAAAAAAATATGCGGTGTTGTTTTGTCGTTTGTTGTTTGTTATTTGTTGTTCAGCGGCGCGACGGTGTTGTTGCGGTGTTGTCGCGGTGTTGTCATTTGGTGTTTGACGCCCGGCGCGCGCATCGTTCACCGTCGCGCGTTGACCGTCACCGTTCCGCCACCCGTTCCGCCACCGCCATGATGCGGCGCATCTCACGCAGCACCGGCGCTTCGATGAGTTTGCCGTCGACCACCACCAGACCGGTGTCGGCTTC
This sequence comes from Gammaproteobacteria bacterium, assembly GCA_028817405.1. Lineage (GTDB taxonomy): Bacteria > Pseudomonadota > Gammaproteobacteria > Arenicellales > Poriferihabitantaceae > JAHRAW01. The sequence goes on along the minus strand of JAPPPS010000006.1, from coordinate 58,452 downwards.
ATCGAACGCTTTCAAAACTTTGCGCGCTTTGTCGATGGCCGCTTTATCCGGCGTGAACACGCGGTTGATGGCGTCGATTTGCTTCGGATGAATCGCGCCCTTGCCGCAGAATCCCAAGTCGCGCGCCAACTCCGCTTCGCGCGTCATGCCGGCCGCGTCCTGCAAGTCAAGATACGGCACATCGATGACATCGACGCCGGCCGATGCCGCGGCATGCACCACTCGCGACCGCGCATACAACAGCGGCTGCCACGCGCTTTTGCAGCGCAACTCCGCCGCCATGTCGATGCCGCCGAAGAACAACGCGTCGATGCGCGCCGATGCGTGGGCGATGTCGTGCGCGGCTTCCAATCCTTCGTTGGTCTCGATGATGATGTGCAGCCGGCAAGCGTGGCCGCGTTCGGTCAGCAAGTCATCCAGCCACACGATTTCATCCGGCGACTTGACCTTCGGCAGCATCAACGCCGGCGGCGCATCGATGGCGCTCGCCGCCAACACCGCCTGCACATCGTCGAGACCAAAAGCGGTGGCGAGAGAATTGATGCGCACGATGCATTCCACATCACGGTTTGACTCGGCGATGTCGCCGGTTGATTCGGCGCCGCCCGATTTAACGGTGTCGCCGGTCGACTCAACGCCGCCGCCGGCCCCGGCGAACAACGCCAACCCCTTGCGCCGCGCTTCGACTTTATCCTTCGGCGCGATGCCGTCTTCCAACTCCACGCAAACCATGTCCGCGCCGCCGGCAAGCGCCTTCGGGAACATATCCGGGCGCAACCCCGGCGTAAAAATAAAACTGCGCCGCGCGCGGGCGGCATCATCGATGTTGGAAGCGGTGGTGTTCATGTTCGACGGTGAATTTAATGGCGTTCATGGCGGCGGCGCGTTGTTATCCCGCGGCTGATGCGGAATAATGCGCGACGATGAATTTTTGCATTCAACTGTCCGCCTACTGCCCCGACCATCGGTTGGGCGGGCGGCGATTATACCAAAACATGCTCGACCAGGCGGCGCTTGCCGACTGCCTCGGTTTCGATTCGGTGTCGGTTACCGAGCATCATCTAATCAACATTCTCCTGATGCCGGCGCCGCTGCAGTTTGCGGTAAAAATCGCCGCCGTCACCGCGCGCGTCAACATCATCACCTCGGTGCTGGTGCTGCCGCTGCACGACATGCGCGTCCTGGCCGGGCAATTGGTGTGCGCCGACATCTTCACCGACGGCCGATTGTTGGCCGGCGTCGGACGCGGCGCGTTTGCGTTTGAGATGGAACGCATGGGTGTGCCGCTTGCCGACAGTCGCGAGAAGTTCGACGAGTCGCTGACGGTGCTGCAGAAGTTGCTTAGTGAGGAGGAAGTGTCGTGGGACGGTAAATACTATCAGTTCGCGCCGCTGACCATCATGCCGCGCCCGGCCACCGCCGGCGGCCCGCCGATGATGCTGAGCGCGCTGGCGCCGGAGGCCATCTACCACTGCGCGCGTCGCGGTTTTCACATCCAAACCACGCCGCTGTCCGGCGACCGCCGGCGCATGCTTGAGCAAGTCGATGCGTTTCACCGCGGCCGAGTCGAAGCCGGCGACCGCGGCGAGGCGTTGACTTTGTCGTTGTCGCGAGTCGCGTTCGCGGCCGCGGATGAGACCGATGCGCGCGCCAAAACCAAACTCGCGCATCATTACTACGGCCAGTTCGATAATGTATTCGACGGCCCCGGCATCGTCGAGCGCGGTTTGATTGCGCCGTTGCCGCGCCGCGCGCCAATCGAAGAGACCGCGCGCAACTTGCACATCTGCACCGCGCCGGAAATGGTTGAACAACTCATGCCATACGCCGAGGCCGGCGTCGACCGTTTCATTCTCAATGTCAACTTCGGCGCCGGCCAGACCGAGACGCTGGAGTCGATTCAACGCTTCGCCGAGGAAGTGATGCCGCACTTCACCGTCGCCAAATGTTGCGCTGATTCGCCGGCGCCGGCGCGTCAACATGAACGCGGTTGATTTGCACTATCAAGTCGACGGCCGCGGCCCGCCGTTGTATTTGATTCACGGCATCGGCGCGCGCCACAGCGCCTGGGATGGCATCGTGCCGGGTTTGACCGCGCACTTCACCTGCGTGCGATTCGACTTGCGCGGCCACGGCAACAGCGCCGCGCCGCCGCCGCCCTATTCGCTGGCGCAACTGGTCGATGATGTGGAAGCGTTGCGCCGGCGCTTGGGCCACGCGGCGATTCACATCGCCGGGCATTCATTGGGCGGCATGATTGCGCCGGCGTACGCGCGCCGGCATCCAAAGCGCGCGCGCTCGGCCGCGCTCATCAGTACCGCCGCCTTCCGCACCGCCGATGACCGCGCGCGATTGCAATCGCTCGGCGAAACCATGCGCGCGCACGGTGTCGAATCGGCGCTCGATGCATTCGTCGCGCGGTGGTTCACCGACGCGTTCATCCAAGCCGAACCGGCGGTCATCGACGCGCGCATCCGGCAAATCATCGACACCCCGCCGGCGGTGTTCCGGGAAGTGTTCCGACTCTACGCGCAGACCGAAATGGCGGCGTGGTTAGGCGAAGTCGGCTGCCCGTGCCTGGCGCTGACCGGCGCACTCGATGGCGGCTGCCCGCCGCGCCTGAACCGCGCCATCGCCCGCGCCTTGCCAAACGCCGAACTGGTAATTCTCGACAACCTAAAACACGCCGTCCTGCTGGAATCCCCGCAACGCGTCCTGCCGCCGCTCAAACGATTCTTGCTGGCGCAAGACGAGTAACCGCGACGGTGTTGCCGCTGTCTTTGCCGGACTGACAGTTCTTCTCCGCGTCCGCGGTCCCCCCACCCGCTACGCCCGCAGTCTGTTGAGCGGGCGCCCGGTGTTTTTTTCTTGTCATCCCTGCCAAAAGATACTGCTGGACGCGAGCGCAAGCCCTTTGTTGCGGCAAAACCGTCGCCCGCGGGAATTGACAGTGAAGACGGGGAACGGTCATAATGCCCGTCCAGTTCCCGCCGTTTTGGCGAACATTCTCGAAGCAAAACATCTGATGAACATAAATGACCTGAAACTTCGCGCCGAAAAGGGCGATGTGGAAGCGCAATTCAATCTCGGCGCGGTGTATTACCACGGCGAAGGCGTGGTAAAAGATGATGCGCAAGCCGCGCACTGGTGTCGCAAAGCGGCCGAGCAAGGCGACGCGGCGGCGCAACGCATTCTCGGCACGATGTATTACCACGGCGAAGGCGTAGCAAAAGATGATGCGCAGTCCGCGCACTGGTGTCGCAAAGCCGCCGAGCAGGGCGACGCCGCGGCGCAATGCAATCTCGGCCTGATGTATAAAAACGGCGAAGGCGTGCCAAGAGATGGTGCGCAAGCATTGCGGTGGTGGCGCAAGGCCGCCGAGCAAGGCAACGCGGGAGCGCAATGCAATCTCGGCTTGATGTATAAAAACGGCGAAAGTGTGTTAAGGGATTCCGAACAAGCGGTACACTGGTGGCGCAAGGCCGCTGAACAAGGCGATGCGGTGGCGCAAGCCTTCCTCGGCGTGATGTATACCGATGGCATCACCTTGCCGAAAGACGACATAGCGGCTTATAAATGGTTTAGTTTGGCCGCTGTGCAAGGAGAAGAAAGCGCCATAAAGAATCTCGACATACTGGATGTTGAGATGTCACGCAGACATATCACCAAAGCCAAACGACAAGCATCCGAATGGCTTCAAGCGCATCAAAAAACCGCTGAACAATAACCCCTAAACCACCACCCCCGCGCCGTCTCTTCGGGGGTCGCCGATGGCGGATAGTTTGCCGTGGCGGGTGACTTGCGCGAGGTGGACGCCGCCGAAGAACATGTGCGGCTCGTTGAACACGCGGTGGTCACCAAGGTCGCGCGTGGCGGCGTTAATCGTCGCCGCGGGGAAGCCGGCTTCCATGCGCAACTGAGCGCCTTCGACATGCAGGCGCGGGGCGGCGACCGCGGCCGCCGCATCCATGCGGAAGTCAGCCAAGTTGCTGATGACTTGCAGCAGCGCGCTGCGGATGCGGTTGGAGCCGCCGGAGCCGAGCGCGGTGAGCGCGCCGCGGTCGGCGATGACGCTCGGCGCCATCATCGACGCCATGCGTTGATTCGGCCGCCACTTGTGAAAGCCGCGCGGGTTGACATCTTCCTCGCCCAACATGTTGTTGAGCATGAAGCCGTCGACCACGCGGCCGCAGCCTTCGCCGTTGGAGACGCTCAGCGATGCGATGTTGCGCGCGGCATCGATGACGCTGATATGCGTGGTGCCGCGCCGCGCATGCGTACGAGTTTGCACGCGGCGGTATTGTTCGCGGTATTGTTGCATGCGTTGCGGGTCTCGCATCGCGTTGTCGAGTTCACCGTCGTCGCCGAAGTTACCGTCACCGTCGCCACCGTCCCGCAAGCGGCAAGTCGCAAGTTGCGCGTCGCTCAACGCTTTCACTGCCGCGATGCTACCGAATTCAAAACCGCGTTTGCCCAACTCGACCGTCTTCAAAAACTCCAAACCGAAAGCGACCAACAAGCCGCCGGCGGCCGGCGCGGGGTTGGTCGCCAATCGCCGGCCGCGGTAGTCGGCGAGCAGCGGCGCGCGACGGTATGCGCGGTAGTTTTTTAAATCGTCGCGGGTTAGATAACCGCCGCCATCGCTGCAGGCGCGGACGATGCGCTTGCCTAAATCGCCTTCGTAGAACAACGCATCGCCTTCCGCCGCCAACGCTTCCAGCGCATCTGCCAACGGCGGGTTATGAAACACATCGCCGGGTTGCAGCAGTTTGTCCGGCGCGGCGCCGGCGTACAGCGGCAACGCTGACTCGGTGCGGAAGATGGGAGCGAGCAACTCCAGCAGATACGATTGAAAGCGGTTGACCGCCACGCCGCCGCGCGCCAACTCGACCGCCGGTCGAATCAATTCGTTCATCGGCAACTTGCCCAAGTCGCGGTGAACCGCGAACATACCGCGCACTGCGCCCGGCGCCGCGCATGCGCCGAGGCCGATGTGAAACACTTGCCGGGCCGCGCCGAAGTCAACCGTGACCGGGTAAAAGTCGAGGTCGCGGGAGCGCGGGCCGGCGCCGGGCGTGTGGGTGAAGAAGTCGAACACGCTTGCGCGTCCGCCGCGCTCGCGCGCAAGGAGATAACCGCCGCCGCCGAGCGACGCCAGCGCCGGCTCGGCCACGCAGGCGGCGAAGAATCCGCCGACGGCGGCGTCGAAAGCGTTGCCGCCGGCGCGCAAAATTTCGGCGGCGGCCCCGGCGGTTAGGCGGTGGCCGGCCGCGACGGCTCCTTTCATGTCGAACGGTTGTTTGCGGAACTTGAAGCGGAAAGTGTAGTCGATAAAGCGCGGTGGAAATGATGGAAGTTATCGGTTATTTTGCCGCAACCTCGGCCGCGCGCGCGTCATCAATCGGCGCGCGGTTAACGATGCATGTTTGACGCATGTTCAATGCATGTTTGATATGAAAATTTATCAACCGACTCGGCGTTTCATTCGTTGCCGGTTCGCATGCATCGGTCGCGTCGGTCGCGCCGGTCGCGCTGTTGGAATTGCCGCCGCGTTATTAGCATGCGTCGCATCGTTTGCACATGCCGATGTCGTTCCATCCGAGCAAGAAAAGTTTCGCGTGCGCGTGGTGGCGACCGGCTTGCATTATCCATGGGGCATGGCGTTTTTGCCGAACGGCGACTTGTTAGTGACCGAAAAGGTCAAAGGGCGGTTGCGCTTGGTTCGCGGCATCCGCGACATCAACTTAGTTCGCGGTATCCGCGACATCGACGGTGTCAGCGGCGGCAAACTCGACCCGCGGCCGGTTACCGGCTTGCCGGACAACATCGCTTTCGGCGGCCAAGGCGGCTTGCTGGATGTCGCAGTGCATCCAAACTTCGCGCGCAACCGTTTGGTGTATGTTTCCTATTCGGGAAGCGGGCCGGGCGGGGCCGGCACGGAGGTAGCGCGCGGACAACTGCGCGGTTATGCGCTGGAAAACTTGCAGACGATTTTCACCGCCACGCCGAAAACGCGGGGGACCGGGCATTACGGTTCGCGCTTGTTGTTCGCCGCCGACGGTTCATTGTTTATCACCACCGGCGACCGCCGTCACCGCTTGCACGACGCGCAGGACCGGTCCAATCATTTGGGTACGGTGCTGCGACTCAACGACGACGGTTCGACGCCGGCCGACAATCCTTTCACCGCGCGCGACGATGCCAAGCCGGAAATTTATTCCTACGGCCACCGCAACGGCCAGGGCATCGCGCTGCGCCCGCTCGATAACACCGTTTGGATGCACGAACACGGCCCGCGCGGCGGCGACGAAGTCAACAAACTCGACAAACCCGGCGCCAACTACGGCTGGCCCGCGATTACCTACGGCATCGATTACAGCGGCAGAATTATTTCCGACCAAACGCATGCGCCGGGCATGCAGCAGCCGGTGGTTTACTGGTCGCCGTCCATCGCGCCGAGCGGCATGGCGTTTTACCACGGCGACAAGTTCCCCAACTGGCGCGGCGATTTGTTTGTCGGCGCGCTAAAGTTGCGGCACTTGCGCCGGCTGGAAATGCGCGGCGACACGGTGACGGCGCAAGAAGTTTTACTCGACGGCATCGCGCGCATCCGCGATGTGGCGAACGGCCCGGACGGTTACCTGTACCTCATCACCGACGCACGCCGCGGCCGGTTGTTACGGTTGGAGCCGGTGGAATAAAAAACCGCACCCAGGCGGGATTGAACTAAATGCGGCATCACCGCGTCATGAAATCGTACAAAAATAAGCTTGCCACAGCCACCGACACCCCGGACACCCATTTCCAGACACTCGGTTTTACTTTTTTCCACGCGCGCCTGATGGCACGACATGGCGCACAATACCTCGATTGGCGATACTTATCCTCATCGGCAAGCAGCGCAAGAAACGCTCTCTTCCCCTGTCTCGGGAAAATCCGGTCGTAGAATTTGTGGTTCATCGGCATAATTGGAGTCACGCCACCTTGCGCTCACCGCAAGAATAATCGCAAGCGGGATAATACCCATTCCGGCGGCGGTGTCAAGCGGTCTGGAAAAGAAATTTTCCGGTCCCGTGTCAAGCCCAGAATGGCGGAAAGATGCGCTTGCTCCGCCCACGAGCGGGGGGCTGACGCCCGCTCAACAGATTGCGGGCGTGGCGGTGGGGTGGACTGAGGGCGTAGCGGGTGGGGGGAACTGTGGGTGTGGCGGCGCGAAGCGCCGTCATTCCCGCTGGGACGCGGGAATCCAGACGCCAAGGATGGCAAATTTGCCGACTCGACGATGCCGGTTTGAATCGCTGGCGCCGCCACCACTGCCACTCCGGTGACAACCGGAGTCCAGAGTCTTTGGTTCGATTATTCGCTGGTTCAATTAAAGACTCTGGATTCCGTATCGGAGGAAAACAGTGGCGCTGCGCTCCTTGTTTTCCAACCGCACGGAATGACGGCCCCTCGCGCCGGTACTTAATTGCGCGACGCTTCGCGCCGCGCGATTTGTTTGCGCGTTTTTGCTATTTATACGGGTCGGCCGCGTCGCGCAGGCCGTCGCCGAAGAAGTTGAACGCGAGGATGATAATGATGACCGGCACCACCGGCAGAATCAGCCACGGATACAACGCCACGACATTCATGTTTTGCGCTTCGTTCAACAGCACGCCCCAACTGGTGATGGGCGGGCGCAGGCCGAGGCCGAGGAACGACAGCGCGGTTTCGCCGAGGATCATGCCGGGAATCGACAGCGTGGCCGAGGCGATGATGTGGCTGGCGAAACCGGGCAGCAGGTGGCGGGCGATGATGCGCTTCGGGCGCGCGCCGAGCAGGCGGGCCGCGGCGCAGTAGTCCTCCTCGCGCAGCGCCAACAGTTTGGAACGCACCGCGCGCGCCAGGCCGGTCCAGTCCAGCAGCGCCAAGATTAAAGTGATGCCGAAGAACACCAGAATCGGACTCCATGTCACCGGCAAAATCGCCGACAACGCCATCCACAACGGCAGTTCCGGGAACGACCTTAAGATTTCGATGAGACGCTGAATGCCGGAGTCGACCCAGCCGCCGTAGTAACCAGCCAAGCCGCCGAGCAGCAGGCCGAGAAACAAACTGGCGGCGATGCCGACCAAGCCGATGAGCAGCGAGATGCGCGCGCCGTAGACCACGCGCGAGAACATGTCGCGGCCCAAGCGGTCGGTGCCGAGCAAAAACAATGTGCCGTCTTCGGCCGGGCAGACGAAGTGGAAGTCCATGTCGATGCGCCCCCAGAATCGGTACGCGTCGCCGCTGCAAAAGAAACGCAAGCGTTGCACCTTGTCCGGGTTGGCGATGTATTCGCGCTTCAAGTTGTCGAGGTTGAGACGGTAGTCATAGCCGTAGACGAACGGGCCGACCCATTGGCCGCGGTGAAACAAATGCAAACCCTGCGGCGGCGCGTAGATGTGATGCGTGTCGCGCGAGTGCAAGTTGTACGGCGCGATGAATTCGGAGATGAGCGTCGAGGTATACAACGCCAGAAGAATGAAACCGCAGGTGACCGCGACTTTATGCCGCTTGAACTTCCACCACATCAGTTGGCGGCGCGAGGCGAAGAAATATTTTTCCTGGTCAGCGGTCAACCGCTCGACCGAATGCGGGTCGAACGGCGCGTCGGAGACATAATGTTCGTCGCGCGCGTTGTTGCGCGCGGCGCCGCGGTCCATGTTTCTTTCAGCGCCGGGGTCGGTGTTGTTATCGACGTCGCGGCCGGTGTTATGCGCGTTCATTGCACCGCCGCCCCCTGCAGGCGGATGCGCGGGTCGAGCCACGCCAACAACAAATCGGAGATAAGGAGACCGACCACGGTGAGCAGCGCGAGGAACAGCAGGAAGGTGCCGGCGAGATACATGTCCTGACTCTGCAGCGCGGATAAAAGCATCGGGCCGGTGGTCGGCAGCGACAATACGATGGCGACGATTTCGGCGCCGGAGATGACGCTCGGCAGCAGCGAACCGATGTCGGCGATGAAGAAGTTCAATGCCGCGCGCAGCGGGTATTTCACCAGCAACTTGGCCGGCGGCAAACCCTTCGCCTTGCCGGTGAGAACATACTGCTTTTCCAGTTCGTCGAGAAGGTTGGCGCGCAGGCGGCGAATCATGCCGGCGGTGCCGGCGGTGCCGATGACCACCACCGGAATCCATAAATGCTCCAGCACCGACGCCACCTTGCCCCAACTCCATGGCTGGTCGAGATACTGCGGGTCCATCAAGCCGCCGATGGAAGTGCCAAACCAGATGTTGGCGAGATAGAGCATAACCAACGCCAGAAGAAAGTTCGGCGTTGCCAAGCCGATGAAGCCGAGCAGGGTGAGGCCGTAGTCGCCCCAACTGTACTGATGCGTGGCCGAGTAAATGCCGATGGGGAAGGCGATAATCCAGGTGAAAATGATGGTGGCGATGGACACCAAGATGGTCAGCCAGAGGCGGTCGCCGATGACTTCGCGCACCGGCAAGTCATGCTCAAACGAATAACCCCAGTCGCCGTGGAAAAACCCGCCGACCCATCTGACATACTGCACCGCAAACGGCTGGTCGAGTCCGTATTGCCGGCGCAGGAACTCGATTTTCTCCGGGTCCACCGACTCGCCCTGGCTCTCCAGTTCGGCGATATGCGTCTCCAGATAATCCCCCGGCGGCAGTTGGATAATCACGAAGATGATGAAACTAATCACCACCAGCGTGGGAAGCATCACCGCGAGGCGTTTGAAAACATAACGGAACATGGGATTATCGAAGTGTCGCGTTCATCGCAGGCGTTTGATGAGCGCCGTGTAGTCGGTGTGCGAACCAATCCAAAACCATGTTATTTCGTTGCGCTTGCGGACGCCGAGCGCCCGGTAATCATCGCTGATGCGCACCGAATACACATGCGGCAACCGCCGAATGGCTTTGAACTTCAAACTGGGATGGTTCGGATTCGTCATGAACAACACATAACGCCTCTTGGCATGCGCCTTGACAGGTTGCGGCAGATTCGCGTGGTGCCGCCAGAACTGCGGCGCGGTATACGATTGCAACACGCGCTACGCCAGCCGCTTGATGTCGAGCAACGCGGTTTCGCCGCGTTCATGCTGGTCGAGCGCATCGGCGGCCAGTTGCGCCAGCGCATCGGCCGACTCTTCGAGCGTTTTGTCCCACTGCGCGTCCATGCGCAGTTCATGCAAAATGCGCTCGGCAAAAGCATTCTGCTCCGCCGGCGGGAGGTTCGACACTTGGTCAAACGCTTGTTTCAGCAGTTTAGTCATGGGAAATCTTGCTGCGGATGGTTTACCGCGGAGGATACGGTGTTTCGGTTGCGGTTGTCAAACCGGCGTTCAGTCGGCCGGGATTTCCGGGTGCAGCGCTTTGCCGGTGAAGGGGTGCGTCATGTCCGGCAGTTTTGCCTCGATACCGTCAAAGTATTCTTCTATCGACCAGAACACGATGCGGTCGTAAGTTTTCGCGCCGCCCGGCGACTGGAAAGCGCCGGCTTTGGTCGCCACTTCGCGCATGGTCGGCGTCTCGCGCGGTTTCTCCAAGGTGACAAACACGCCCATGCTGAACGCCCCGCCGGCGATTTGCGAAAGAAAAGCGCGCAGCGCATCGGCGCCGGGCTTGCCGCCCTTGACTTGCGCGACGCAGAGGCCTTTTTCCGGTTTGCCGCTCTCGTCCAACGGCGGATTCAACAATCGGCCGCGGCCGTCAATGCCGCCGTCGGCGACTTGCTTGTCGTTCGGCGCATAACCTTCCAGCAAACTAATCGCCCAATGCTCGAACGCAAACGGGTCGGCGGCGCATAACGCGCGCGCGCTGCGCATGTCGGTGGGCAAGCCCATCACCGACACGCCGCCGGCGCGTTTCATGCGGTCTTTGCATACGCGGGTGATGGCGTATGAAGAGATGTCAATGCCGACGAACCGGCGTTTAAGTTTCCAGGCCGCTTCGGCGGTGGTGCCGCAGCCGCAGAAAGGGTCGAGAACCATGTCGCCTTTGTTGCTGGATACTTCGATGATGCGCTCCAGCAAAGCAAGCGGCTTCTGCGTGGGGTAGCCGAGACGTTCCTTGCCGCCCGCCTGCCCAAGCGAGGGAATGTCATCCCACACGCTGGGGATTTTCTTTTTTCTGTAATAGGCGCCGTTACTGTGGAGCAGGTAGTATTTGATTCTTACATTCCCGGTTTTGGTTCTGCGGATTCGGCCTTCGGATTCCAATTTTCGAATCGAGGCATCCGTGTAACTTCCGCGCGGCAAATCGTAAAACCACCCGTCCGCATCTTTTTTGTATTTTTGACGCAACTCGGGCTCCGAGACTTCTTTATGCGCGTACATCTTTTCCTCGGCGACGAACACTTTTTTGGTTTTTGCATAGCGCAGCAACACATCATGTTTGGTGGCGAACTTCGTTTTCGACGGACTCTGCGGCCCGTCATAACGCCAAATCACTTCGTTCATAAAATTCCCCACGCCGAACACGCAGTCCATAATGGTCTTCAAGTAATGCGAAGCGGTCGGGTCGCAGTGCAGATAAATGCTGCCGGTGTCTTTCAGGATGCCGCGCATCACCGCCAGCCGCTCGGCCATATACGACAGATACGCCAGCATGCCGCTCTCCGGCAGCATCTCCGACAACCCCCAAATCGCCTTATGCGCCGGATGACCGACCGCATTCTTAATGTTGTTCACACGCTCGGACGCCTCAATGCTCCAATACCAAGTGTCGTTGAACGCGATGAACTGCGCGCGCTCATCCAGCGGCTTGCCTTTCTGGTCCTTGCCGTAAAGCACATTGTAGTTGGCGTTGGAGTTGAACGGCGGGTCCAGATAAATCAAATCCGCGCAACCATCCGGATGCGTCTTCGCCCACACCCGCATAATGTCAAGGCAGTCGCCGTGATACAGCGTGTTGGGCTTTAAGTGCAGGTCGATACTCATCGGAACGGGTTACGGATGGTTTACCGCGGAGGATACGGTGTTTCGGTTGCGGTTGTCAAACCGGCGTTCAGTCGGCCGGGATTTCCGGGTGCAGCGCTTTGCCGGTGAAGGGGTGCGTCATGTCCGGCAGTTTTGCCTCGATACCGTCAAAGTATTCTTCTATCGACCAGAACACGATGCGGTCGTAAGTTTTCGCGCCGCCCGGCGACTGGAAAGCGCCGGCTTTGGTCGCCACTTCGCGCATGGTCGGCGTCTCGCGCGGTTTCTCCAAGGTGACAAACACGCCCATGCTGAACGCCCCGCCGGCGATTTGCGAAAGAAAAGCGCGCAGCGCATCGGCGCCGGGCTTGCCGCCCTTGACTTGCGCGACGCAGAGGCCTTTTTCCGGTTTGCCGCTCTCGTCCAACGGCGGATTCAACAATCGGCCGCGGCCGTCAATGCCGCCGTCGGCGACTTGCTTGTCGTTCGGCGCATAACCTTCCAGCAAACTAATCGCCCAATGCTCGAACGCAAACGGGTCGGCGGCGCATAACGCGCGCGCGCTGCGCATGTCGGTGGGCAAGCCCATCACCGACACGCCGCCGGCGCGCTTCATGCGGTCTTTGCATACGCGGGTGATGGCGTATGGCGAGATGTCGATGCCGAGGAATTTCCGCCCGAGTTTCCACGCCGCCTCGATGGTGGTGCCGCAACCGCAGAAGGGGTCGATGACCAAGTCGCCTTTGTTGCTGGACGCTTTGACGATGCGGTCAAGCAACGCCAGCGGTTTTTGCGTGGGATAGCCGAGACGTTCCCGGGCAGCCTGATTTAAGATTGGAATCTCAATCCAGTCGCGCGGCGGAACGCCGACATCCATGTACTGCCGGTAAGTGTCCTCGCTTTCTTCGGGCGGGTCGTTGCGCCCGTCCTTGTATCTGAGGCGGTAGCGTTTTCCGTCATCGTCGGTGTATTTGAATTTTTTCTCGACGGTATACGCGCTGTATTCGGCCGCGACCGGCTTCCAATTAAAAGTATACCGGTCGGATTTGGTGTAAAACAAAATCACATCGTGTTTTTTGTTCCACTGCCTTTTGGACAACTCGCGCTCTTTGTAGCACCAAATCAGTTCATTGCGAAACCGCTTTGACCCGAAGATGCAGTCCATAATGGTCTTCAAGTAATGCGAAGCGGTCGGGTCGCAGTGCAGATAAATGCTGCCGGTGTCTTTCAGGATGCCGCGCATCACCGCCAGCCGCTCGGCCATATACGACAGATACGCCAGCATGCCGCTCTCCGGCAGCATCTCCGACAACCCCCAAATCGCCTTATGCGCCGGATGACCGACCGCATTCTTAATGTTGTTCACACGCTCGGACGCCTCAATGCTCCAATACCAAGTGTCGTTGAACGCGATGAACTGCGCGCGCTCATCCAGCGGCTTGCCTTTCTGGTCCTTGCCGTAAAGCACATTGTAGTTGGCGTTGGAGTTGAACGGCGGGTCCAGATAAATCAAATCCGCGCAACCATCCGGATGCGTCTTCGCCCACACCCGCATAATGTCAAGGCAGTCGCCGTGATACAGCGTGTTGGGCTTTAAGTGCAGGTCGATGCTCATCGGAACGACTTCCGTTGCGGGTGGTTTGCCGCCGGATTATACCCGTTAAATTTCACGGTTGCGGACCGTCGCCAACACCAAACCCCATCCGCGCGTTTCATGCCGCCGCATCACGCCTGCAACCCTTGATAATAATCCATCAAAATCCGCGCGACTTCGGGGCGGGAGAATTCCGGCGGCGGGGCGATGCCGCGGCTTAACATCTCGCGCACTTTGGTGCCGGACAGCAGCACGAAATCCTCCTCGCCGTGGTTCGGCGCCTCGCGCATCATCACCACTTGGTTTAATTTTTTGGAATACGCGGTGTGGTCGGCGCGGAAAATTTCGATGTCGAGCGCGCCGGCCACGGCCGGGTGGTCGAAGATGGTCTGCGCATCGAACGCGCCGTAGTAGTCGCCGACGCCGGCGTGGTCGCGGCCGATGATGAGATGCGTCGCGCCCATGTTTTGGCGGAACAGCGCGTGCAGTACCGCCTCGCGCGGGCCGGCGTACAGCATGTCGAAGCCGTAGCCGCTAATCAACGCGCGGCCGGGCGGGAAATACACCTCCACCATTTTGCGAATCGCGGCGTCGCGCACTTCGGCCGGAATGTCGCCGGGTTTGAGTTTGCCGAGGAGCATGTGAATCACGCAGCCGTCGGCGCCGATGCGCTGCATGGCGAGGCGGCAGAGTTCTTCGTGCGCGCGGTGCATCGGGTTGCGGGTTTGGAAAGCGACGGTTTTGCGCCAGCCGCTGGCCTCGATGTGCGCGCGGATTTGCACCGCGGTGCGGAAGGTGGCGGCGAACTCGGCGGCGAAATAACTGAAGTTCAGCACCCGAATCGCGCCCGACAACGCCACCCGCCCTTGCGCCATGAACGCGGCCACGCCGGGATGTTTGGTGTCGGCGGTGGCGAATATTTTCTCGCAAAGATGCGTCATTTCCGCTTCCGAGAACGCCTCGACCGCGGCCACTTCCAGCACCGCCAGCGGCGGCTGGCCCGCGACATTCGGGTCGCGCAGCGCGATGAAGTCGCCGGCGCCGGCCTCGCGGCCGCCACCGTCACCGCCGTCATCGAGTCGCGCGGTTTCAACCAAACACAACACCGGCACCGGCCAGAACAGACCGTCGCTCATGCGCATGGAATCGGCCACGCTCAGCGCATCGCGTTTGTCCATAAAACCGCGCAGCGGGTTGAAGTAGCCGCCGCCCAACATCACCGCATTGGCCGCGGCCGAGGAACTCAGCCGCGCCGACGGCAGCGCATGCGCTTGCGCGGTCAGGTCCCGATTCTCGGCCGGGTCGTCGACATGCAGTGGATGCAGTTGCGCCGAGCCGTGCGGTTTAATCATGGCGTTGGTTTGCGACGGTGCTGCATGCAACTCGGCGGCGCATGCAACCCATATCGATGCATTCGACACGCTCGACGCATTCGACACATTCGACTCAGCAACCGCATCGACTCATGCGCCGCTTTGCGCGCGCATGGGAGCATCGCCGGCGCCGGTCGCCGGCCGGCCCGGCCGTCGCGCGCGCACCGCGGCCGCCAAGTCGTCCAGCATGCCCTCGGTGGTGTCGATGTCGATGCACGCGTCGGTGATGCTCTGGCCGTAAACCGCCGCCTTGCCGTCGACCACATCCTGCCGCCCGGCAACCAAGTGGCTCTCAATCATCACGCCCATGATGCGGCGGTCGCCGGCCGCGATTTGCGCCGCCACATCGCCGCAGATGCCGACTTGATTCTCAGGGATTTTGCGGCTGTTGGCGTGGCTGAAATCAATCATCACTTGCGGCGTCAAGCCGGCCGCGCGCAGTTTGTCGCAGGCTTCGTTGACGCTGGCGGCGTCGTAGTTCGGCGCGCGCCCGCCGCGCAGAATGATGTGGCAGTCGCGGTTGCCGGCGGTGGTGTAAATCGCCGAGTGGCCGGCCTTGGTGAGGGTGAGAAAATGATGCGGGCGGCCGGCCGCGCGCACACCGTCGACCGCGATGTCGAGGTTGCCGTTGGTGCCGTTTTTGAAACCGACCGGACACGACAAGCCGGACGATAACTCGCGGTGCACCTGGCTCTCGGTGGTGCGCGCGCCGATGGCGCCCCACGAGATTAAATCCGCGACATACTGCGGCGTGATGATGTCGAGATATTCGGTGCCGGCCGGCACGCCGCTGCGGTTCAAGTCGAGCAACAGTTGGCGCGCCAGCGCCAGGCCCTTGTTGATGTCGAAAGTGTCGTTCAAGTCCGGGTCGTTGATGAGGCCCTTCCAGCCGACCGTGGTGCGCGGCTTCTCGAAATACACGCGCATGATGACCAGCAAGTCGTCGCGGTGGCGCTGCAGCAACGGGCGCAGGCGCGCGGCGTAATCGAGCGCGGCGACGGGGTCGTGAATCGAACACGGGCCGGTGACCACTAACACGCGGTCGTCCTCGCCTTGCAGCAGGCGGTGGATTTCGCGCCGCGTTCTGACCGTGGTTTGCACCGCCTCCGGGCTCGGCGGCAGGCGCGCTATCAACGCTTCGGGGTTGATGACATGCGCGATGTTGGTGATGCGCAGGTCGTCGGTTTGGGGGATGCGCGGCGGGCGGTTCATGGCGGCGTTTGTACGTACAGTTAGACTGTGGGCGGCGACGGTCGCTCGGCGGTGACGGTCAGCGTCGCTCGGCGACGGTGGTGCGGCGGACGGTGGTGCGGCGATTCGGCGGCGCAAGTTAAGAACGCCAGTATAAGAAAAAAACGCGCACGGTGTCACCGCCCCCGCGCATCGCCCCCGTGCCAAATCACAACCGTGGCGGGCCGCCGCCGCCGCGCGTCGGCCGCCGACAACGCCGCAACCCCGCCGCTTGACCGTCGCCGCCGCGCGGTGTAAATTCCCGCCCCGTTCCACAGCGGGCGCGCCTTTCGCGCGCCCCACTTCCAGCACCCAAACATGCAAATCGCGCTTCTCGGCGGGCCGGGTTCCGGCAAGGAAATTCAGGCGAGGCAGTTAGCCGAACGCTACCGGCTGCCGTGCATCTCGGTCGCCGAACTGCTGCGTCAGGCGGCGGCTCCGCCCGCGCCCGGCGCAAAAACCGCGGCCGCCAGGGCCGCCAGGCCGAAACCTCCGGCCCCAAAATCTCCGCCATCCCCGCCGGCCGCGGCCGCCGTCGACGACCACGAAATGCAGTTGTTGGAGGAGCGCCTGCGCGCGCGCGATGCTAAACGCGGTTTCGTCATCGACGGTTTCCCGCGCAACATCCCCGAGGCGCAGGCGCTGGACACGCTGCTCGGCATGTTGGGGCGGCCGCTGCAAATCGCGGTCTGCCTCAAAATCGACGACCGCGCGCTCATCAAACGCGTCACCGAGCAGTTGGCATGCGACGCCTGCGGCGCGCTGTATGACCGTCGCGCGCGCCGACGCATGTCGCCGGACGCGCGCCTTCAGTGCGACGCCTGCGGCGGCGCGCTCGCCGCCACCAGCGGCCACAGCGTCAAAACCGCCACCGCGCAAGTCGACGCCTACCACCGCGACGCCGAGCCGCTGGCCGCCTACTACAAAGCGCAGCACAAGTTGCGCACGCTGACCGCGCCCGCGGCTGTCGACACCGTCGCGGGCTCCGATGCGGCCGCTGAGGAAGCCGAAGCGGTGCAACAAAAAATCATCGACTTGGTCGACTTGGAAATTAATCCGCTGGATGTAAAAAACTTGGAGTCGGCCGCGGACACCGTCGATGAGCCGGCCGCCACCACCATCGCCGGCGGACAAATCAACCGCGCCGACCCGACCGAAAACATCTTGGCGGCGCGGCAGCCCGGCGAAGAAGTCGTCGCCGCCGCGACAACGGCGACGGTAAAAAAGCAAGTCGATAAAAAACCGTCGATTAAAAAACCCGCGCCGACGGCGAAGAAAACCGCGGCGAAACCATCGACGCAGCAAACCAAAAAACAACCCGCGAAAAAACCCGCGGCAAAACCGGCCGCCAAAAAAGTCGCGCATAAAGTCGCAAAGAAAACCGTCCCCAAAGTTGCGAAGAAAGCATCGAGACCAACCGTAAAAAGAGTTGCCAAAACAACCGCCAAAAAACCGGCAAAAAAAGTCGCCAAGAAACGCAGAAAAAAAACCGGCCATGGTTGAGCACCCGCATCTCGGCCGGTTCCCGCGCGTCCGCCCGCGGCGCATGCGCGCCGATGATTTCAGCCGCCGCATGCTCCGCGAGACGACGGTCACCGTCGATGACTTGATTCAACCGCTGTTCGTCATCGAAGGCGAAGCGCGCGAGAAAATTCCGTCGATGCCCGGCATCGAACGCCTGGGTTTAAAACCATTGGCGCGCCAATGCAAACGCCTGCACGCCCTCGGCATTCCGGCCGTGGCATTGTTCCCGGTGCCGCCGCAAACCGCGCGCTCGGAACACGCGCAAGAAGCATGGAATCCGCAGGGGCTGGCGCAGCGCGCGATTGCCGCGGCCAAAGACGCGGCACCGGGCTTGGGCGTCATCACCGATGTCGCGCTCGACCCATACACGCTGCACGGCCAAGACGGCTTGTGCGATGAACGCGGTTATGTGGTCAACGACCGCACTTTGGACGCGCTGGTGCAGCAAGCGTTGTCGCACGCGCAAGCCGGCGCCGATGTCATCGCGCCGTCCGACATGATGGACGGCCGCGTGCGCGCGATTCGTGACGCGTTCGAGCAGGGCGGCCATGTCAACGCCCGCATCCTCGCCTACTCAGCCAAATACGCATCCGTGTTGTATGCGCCGTTTCGCGACGCTGTCGACTCCGCGGACAACTTAAGCGGCGCCGACAAATACAGTTACCAGATGGACCCCGCCAACGCCGACGAAGCGCTGCGCGAAACCGCGCTCGACATCCATGAGGGCGCGGACATGGTCATGGTCAAACCCGGCCTGCCCAACCTCGACATCGTGCACCGCGTCAAACAAACCTTCGGCATGCCCACCTTCGCCTATCAAGTCAGCGGCGAATACGCCATGCTAAAAGCCGCGGCCGCCAACAACTGGCTCGACGAACGCCCCGCGGTCATGGAAATCATCACCAGTTTCAAACGCGCCGGCTGCGACGGCGTGCTGAGTTACTACGCCGAAGAAATCGCGGGGTGGTTGGCGTAAGCGGCGGCGGTTCTCTGATATACTCAACGGGATTTACAAACGCCAACTTTCGTCGCAAACCCCGCGCCACTTTCCCCATCGCATTCACCACTTCATCAAAGAGGCACATTAACCATGGATGCAATGAGTCGTTCTGTCGAGGACTGGGTCCACGGTACCATCCGAGGGGTGGTGCGCCTGCCCAGTTTTCAGCGGGAAGAATCCTGGGACCGCAAGCGGGTTAGGAAATTCCTGACCACCTTGATTTACAAATCCCGCCCGGTGGGAGTTCTCCTGGTCCTTGAGAACACCCCCGGCAAGAAAGTGTTCGCCACCAAACCCATTAGTGGATTCCCGGCGTTCGATAGGGATTCCGAAAAATGCACTTCGTATCTTTTGGACGGGCAACAAAGAGTAACCGCTTTGTTGCGGTCATTCCATGACAACTACGACAAGGATACCTACTATATCAGGTTCGTTGAGAATCCAGATGGTTACTTTGCCTTGGCGTCCACCAAGCCCAATCTTGATTTGGAGGACGAAGATGTGGGGGTCGCCATGCGCTCCAAAAAAGAGTCGTTCTACGGCAACCCCAGTGAGGAGTATAAGAATGGTCTACTCCCCATTCGCCTGCTCAATCCTGAAGATGATGCATCTTTTATGGAGTGGGCTCAGAATGCTTCTGCGCGCAACTACAACAAATTAATGACATTCATAATCAAAGCAAGAATGGCTTTAAACAGCAAACGCATCCCCTACTTGCCTTTGCCGCCAAGCACCGACGCATCCGAAGCCATCGATGTATTCATCGAGATGAATACATCCTCGCCGCCTTTGTCCCACTTTGATATAGCGGTCGCCCAGTTTGAAGCCAAGACGCGCAAAAAACTGCCCGACTTCATTGAACGAATCCGAGAGGAAGTTCCTGAAATCGATTCCTTCGAAGATAAAACCGCTCGAAGCGGTGGTGTCGGCGACATGGCGCTGTTATGGGCTTGCCTGACTCAAGATATTTCCCCGACTCTTTCCAATTTTATGAAGTTGGACATGCGTCGATTGGAAAAAGATTGGTATGTTTTCTGCGACGGTGTCAAAGGAACGGTCAACCTTCTCGATGAACTCAAAATATACAACGAAACAGTTTTACCGACCCATGTTCCCCTTCGAGTGCTCCCCGCTTTGTGGCGGGAAATGCCGAAAAGAGGAGGCGACAGAGACAGCGCGATGCGCCTTGTTCGCGCTTACCTTTGGCGCGCTTTTTGCACCAATCGATACAGCCGCCAAGCAAACAACCGTTTGCGTGACGACTTCCATCGCATGAAAGCGCTGTTCAAGGCAAAGCGCTTTCCGCCCGCCGATGAAGTTTTTACGGCAAAGGATGACTTCGCCGTTCCATCCGTGGACGATTTGCGTCATCACGGCAAAGGCGCTCTTGGTGTTATCACGAGAGGCGTTCTCGTGGCATCCTTGCAGGGCGGCGCCCGAGATATTTCCGATGGCGAGAAATATTTTCGGTCAAACTGCGATTCCCGCCAAAAGCATCATATCTTTCCCAAGGCCTTGTTGGCGGCAAAATCCAAAAGCGAAGACCCCGACTTGGCGTTAAACTTAATGTGGACTTACGGTTTCACCGACAAAACAGTCGGCGCGAAATATCCCGGCGACTACTTGCTCGACCGAATCAAGAACAGCCGCCACCGGTACCCCGAAGGCGAAGTCAGTCGCCGCCTTGAATCCCACCTGATTCCGGCGGACATACTGATGCGTTGCACCAAAGACAACGCCCGTCCCCTTGGCGATATGTACGGGGAATTTATCCATGCGCGCGCAAAGTTGATTGCGGCGAAAATCCAATCGCTTTGCGATGGCTCGGAATAACTCGCCGCCGGCCTTATACCGCTCGCCAAAGGCAAACTCGACGCCTAAGAATGTTCCGCTCTCCCAAGACGAGTGGATATTGTGCCTCGAAGTCTATTTGCGGCATCGCGGTCGATTGCCGAAAGGCAATTCGCGCGAGATGCATGAGTTAAGCGAATCCATGCGGCGCATCCGCGCGGCGCTTGCCGGCAAGCCCGCGGAACATTTTCGCCCGCCGTACGGTGTATTGCGCAGAGTGCAGGAGTTTCAATATCTCGACCGCGACCCGGAATGCGCGGATAAAAAACCAAAACGAGCGTGTGATGTGTGGAATGTATGGGGTGAAAAACCGCATGCGACAGTCGCGCAAATCGCCGAAGCCATCAAAAAATGCATTGTCGCGGAAGAAGTTCAAGCCGTCGGAGACGTGCACTTGGAATACAACTACCATGTGGTCGAGAGCCAAATCCTCACTCGCGTGCATACCGTCCGTGAACGCAATCAAAGAATCGTCATATTGAAAAAAGAAAAATTTCAAGACGAAAACAAAGGGCGGTTGTTTTGCGAGGCATGCGATTTTGATTTCGCCAACCGCTATCCGCGGCACGGCGACGGTTATATTGAATGCCATCACATCAAACCGCTGTCCGAACTGCGACCGGGTGAGGAAACCGCGCTGGATGATTTGGCGTTGCTGTGCTCCAACTGCCACCGCATGGTGCATTACCGGCGACCGTGGCTGGATATGCGCGGACTTGAGCAAGTGCTAAACCGCGCCGATGCGAGGTGAATTATGCGCGGCCATTCGATATTTCATGACAAATCGCCACACTTAGTGGCGCGTGCATTTTCAATATGCCGATTCCACGGAGTCGTGCGGTTATTTGCGCCCGATTGGATAACCGGGCATAATCCGCGCGTCCAGCGGCGGCGGCCCAGCCCACGCTACATTAGCGCATGGTTTGGCGTTGCGAGCGAATCGCGTCGAATAGCGGCAATTTGAAAGGGCATACCCGGAGACTTTTCACATGGCATTTCGCTTATCCCAAGACGAGTGGATACTGTGTCTCGAGGTTTATCTGCGGCATCGCGGTCGATTGCCGAAAGAAAACGCGCGCGCGATACGCGAGTTAAGCGAATCCATGCGGCGCATCCGCGCCGCGCTTGCCGGGCCGTCAAAGCGTTTCCGTCCGCCGGTTGGCGTGTTGCGTCGAGTATTGGAATTTAAGCATCTCGACGAGAAGCATGTATGCGCGCCAAAGCCAAAGCGGGCGCGCGAGGTGTGGAACGCATTCGGCGAAAAGCCGCATGCGGAAATTGCGCGCATCGCCGAAGCCATTAAAAAATGCACCACCGCGAAAGAAGTTCGGGAAGTCGAGGAAACCGACATGGAACACAACTACAGCGTGGTTGAAAGTCGGATACTCACGCGCGTCCACGCCGTCCGGGAGCGCGACCGAACCATCGTCCGACTGAAAAAGGAAAAATTTCAAGACGAGAACAATGGGCGGTTATACTGCGAGGCATGCGATTTTGATTTCGCCAACCGCTATCCGCGGCACGGCGACGGTTATATTGAATGCCATCACATCAAGCCGCTGTCCGAACTGCGACCGGGGGAGGAAACCACGCCGGATGATTTGGCGTTGCTGTGCTCCAACTGCCACCGCATGGTGCATTACCGGCGCCCGTGGCTGGATATGCGCGGACTCAACCAAGTGTTAAGTCGCGCCGAGGCGCGGTGATAGATTACAATCCCCTTTCATCGCCCCATCTTCCTTTACTGACCAAGCCCATGAGCAAACACACCCCAACCGAAATTAATCTTAACCGCAAAACGCGCCGGTTGTGATGGGGTGCGGAGTTACTGCACCGAGGAGATTGCGGGGTGGCTGGGGGTAACGAGCAGCCGCTTAAAAATCCATTCCGCGCGCATCGAAACAATCCGCCCGCTCAATATCGAGCATATATTTTGGGTTCCTGGGACTGCCGTCCGAATTTCTGCCTTGCTTGTGAATATCCAGATATTCCCGATTGCTGTCGTTCAGCACGAGCAACAATATCTGGACCAAGCTGGCGCTTGTCTTGCGGTAGCGAGAAATCGCTTTTCTTGCGATTCTGTCTTTTTCGTATTGCGATTGCCCGCCCTTTAATGCGGTATGCCATTTCTGAAAATTGCGGTCGACATCGTTGTAATCGACATCCAGCAAAGCCAAAATCAGGCCGTGGGCGCCGTGCTTCCCGATGCTTTCATCGATTGCCCGCGTGTCATTCAAAATGATTTTGTGACTGTGCGACTTAATGGCGCTTGCTTTCATGTCCCAGTTGATGCTGCGAAAAGAGTCGAATTCGACCTTGCCGTATTTCTCGCCCGGTATCTCAAAGTCCGCGCTCATCAGGCGTTTTTGGCACAGATACTCGAAGTAAAACCCAATCCACTCCATCTGCTTCCACTGGTGGTCATGTTCTTTCAACTCCAGCACGGCGCGCTTCCCGTCCCAGTAGGCCGGTATTTCGCTCAGCGTTTTGATGATGATTTCCATGTCTTGTTGATGGCCGCCTTGTTTCATTTCACGCCGAATCCTCAAAAAGGACCCCCTGTTGAGTGGTTTCGTTTCTAATGCGCTCATCGGCGATCGCGCAGTAATCCTCGTTGATTTCCACGCCAATCGTCCGGCGGCAGTTTCTGACCGCCATCACGCAGGTGGTGCCGCTGCCGCACATCGGGTCAAGCACCATCTCGCCCGGATTGGAAAAGCACAAGATTAAATCCTCCGCTAATTTGTCCGGGTAAGTCGCGGGATGCTTGAGTTTCAGGCGGTTGCGCTCGGTGTTGCTGGTTCTGTATTGCCAGACGGTGCCCCTGCATTTCATCGGATTAACCGCCTTGGGACGAATTCTCTTGAAGCCCCCGTTCGTCAGGCGGTCGGTGCCCGAATAAACCTTGCCGGCGTGTTTGCTCGGCACCATGAGCGGTTTTTTGTTGAAAGTCTTCGGCTTGGCGCCTTTGAAAAACAGCAGTATGTATTCATGGTCAACCCGGAATCGGCGGTTCCACCAGGCGCCGGGGTTGCCGCTCCGGTGATAAACGCAGGTTTCAAACAACCGCCAACCCGCGTTTTCGCACCAGTCAACCGCCAGCTTGAAAGTGGTCAGCGATTTGGCGAAATCCCGCGTGCCGTCGCCGATGACGACTGCGCACACGCCGCCGTCTTTGGTGATTCGGTACAGCTGGCTACCCAGCGCGGGGAAATCAAAAACCCATCCCTTTTTGTAATCCCGAATGCCGTCGTAGGGCGGCGAGAACACGGACAGGTCTACCGACGCTTCCTGCATCCCGCCCGTAACGGCGAGGCAGTCCCCCGAAAAAATGATGCGGTCGTTCATGGCGCGCCATTATACACGCCCGGCCATTGTTGCGCGGCAACCGGCGCAGCAAAAAACAAGCCGCCGCCGTTTTTCTGGCGTAAAATAACCGCCCTTTCAGCAACATGCCGCCCATGAGCAAACACACCCCAACCGAAATTAATCTTAACCGCAAGACGCGCATGCTGACCGTGGCGTTTGACGACGGCGCTTCGTTTGAGATGAGTTGCGAGTATTTGCGCGTGCATTCGCCGTCGGCGGAGGTGCAGGGGCATGGGCCCGGGCAGGGCGTGCTGCAGGTCGGCAAGGAGCGGGTCAATATCGAGCGCATCGAGCCGGTCGGCAACTACGCCATCAAGCCGGTGTTTGACGACGGCCACGACACCGGCATTTATTCGTGGGACACGCTGTATACGCTCGGCGTGAATCAGGCCGAGAACTGGCGCGACTATCTTGCGCAACTGAAATCTGCCGGGCATGAACGCCAACTGGATTCGTGACCGCGGCCGGGCCGGCGAATGATGTCAACGCAAAACCAAACCGCGCGGGCCGGCGCGCAACCTGCCAGCGCGCAATCGGCCGGTGTGCAAAGCGCGGAATCGAGGCCGGCGCAACCGGCCGGCGCGCAATCGGTGGGCGCGGAATCGATGCCGGCGCAACCGTCACCGGAGCGGACAACGCATTTCGGTTACCAGACCGTCGATGCGGCCGACAAAGCGCGACTGGTCGGCGAGGTGTTTCGCTCGGTGGCCGGGCGTTATGATTTAATGAACGACTTGATGTCGTTCGGCGCGCATCGGGGGTGGAAGCGTTTCGCGGCGTCGCAGAGCGCGCTGCGGCACGGTGATGCGGTGCTGGATGCGGCCGGCGGCAGCGGCGACATGGCGAAGTTGTTGGCGCGCCAAGTCGGGCGCGCCGGCCGGGTCGTGCTGACCGACATCAACGCCGCGATGTTGGCCGAGGGCAAGAGTCGGATGTTGGATGCGGGCCTCGCCAACATGGAATACGCATTGGCCGACGCTGAACAACTGCCGTTCGATGACGATACTTTCGACTGCGTGTCGATGGCGTTCGGCTTGCGCAATGTGACGCATCCGCGCGAGGCGTTGGCGTCGCTCCATCGCGTGTTGCGGCCCGGCGGCCGGTTGTTGGTGCTGGAGTTTTCCAAACCGCTCATTCCGTGGTTGAATAAAATCTACGACGGTTATTCATTCGCGGTCATCCCCGCGCTTGGTAAATTGGTCGCGGGTGACGAATCGAGTTACCGTTATCTGGTTGAATCCATCCGCCGCCATCCCGACCAGCATGCGTTGAAAGCGCTGATGCGCGGCGCGGGGTTTGACGAAGTTAAGATTCACAACTTAAGCGCCGGCATCGTCGCGTTGCACATCGGGTTTAAGTATTGACTCCGGTTCCGCCATGCCGGCATAAACCATGAACGCCGCCCGATGAAACACCAACTCACCGATGCCTTGCTCGGCGCGCTGAACGCCGCGGCCGATACAGTCCTCAGTTCCGACCCCGACGGCCGCCGCCGCTTGGCGCAGTTGCAAGGCAAAGTATTGTGCATTGAAGTGACCGCGCCGCCGTTGGTACTGTACGTACTGCCGGCCGTCACCGGCATCGAGTTTCGCCGCGACCTGGGCGATGATGGCGACGGTGGCGGCGACGGCCATGGCCGCGTCGACAACCAAGCGGATGTAACCATCAGCGGCTCGGCGTTGGCGCTTGCCAACTTGGCGGCCGGCCGCCGCGGCTCAAGCAATGCAACCGGCAACGCCACAAACACAGGAGCAAAACATGCC
Source organism: Gammaproteobacteria bacterium (assembly GCA_028817405.1). Taxonomy (GTDB): domain Bacteria; phylum Pseudomonadota; class Gammaproteobacteria; order Arenicellales; family Poriferihabitantaceae; genus JAHRAW01. The sequence continues at coordinate 32,837 of JAPPPS010000006.1, read as the reverse complement.
AACGGCGCGCATGAAAAACACCGGGTGACGGTGCGCGGCGACGCCGAAGTCGGCCAAGCGTTTCGCAAAATCATCGCCGAACTCGACTTGGACTGGGAAGAATTATTGGCGCGCAACATCGGCGACACCCCGGCGCGCAAACTCGGCAACGCGTTGCGCGGATTAGGCGAATGGGCTGAACAGTCTTTTGCTTTCGCGCGCGAAAACGCGGCCGATTATTTAAGCGAAGAAAAACAAACGCTCGCGACCGACACCGCGGCGCGGCGTTTCGAACACCAAGTCGACCAAACGCGCGCCGATGTCGACCGTCTCGCGCAGCGCGTGCAGCGCATCAAACGCGCCATCGACGGCCGCGATGGCGCGCGCGACCGTGACCAAAGCCGCGAACAAAACCGCGGTCGAAACTGAACCGGCGATTCCTGTGGGCAAAAACTTCTTCCATCTGCTGCGCATCGCCCGCGTATTAATCCGGCACAACCTGGATGAGTTCATCTGCGCGTTGAACTTGTTCAAGCCGTACGCGTTTCTGTTCAAGGCATTGCCGAATCGATGGCGACGCAAAGACGCCGGCATTCCGCGCGGCCGCCGCTTGCGCGAGGCGCTGGAAGAATTGGGCCCGGTGTTCGTCAAGTTCGGCCAGGCGCTTTCCACCCGCCCGGACTTGCTGCCGGCCGACATCGCCGCGGAACTGGTGCGCCTGCAGGACAAAGTGCCGCCGTTTCCCGGCGCCGAGGCGCGCGCGATTGTTGAACGCGCGTACGGCGATTCCATCGCGCAACATTTTCAGTCATTCGACCCGGTGTCGACCGCCTCGGCCTCGGTCGCGCAAGTGCACTTCGCCGAACTCAAAGACGGCAGCGAAGTGGTGGTCAAGGTGCTGCGGCCCGGCGTGCATGACATCATCGAGCGCGACTTGGAACTGCTGCATGCGTTGGCCGACTTGGCTGAGCGGTACTGGAGCGAAGCGCCGCGCGTCAAGCCGAAAGAAATCGTCACCGACTACGACAAGACCATTCACAACGAACTCGACTTGCTGCATGAAGCGGCGAACGCCAGCCAGTTGAAAGCCAACTTCGCCGGCTCGGATTTGATTTATGTGCCGCAAGTTTACTGGGAACACACGCGGCGCAATGTCATGGTGATGGAGCGCATTCGCGGCATTCCGATTCGCTGCGTGGATGAAATCACCGCGGCCGGCATCGACCTGAAAAAACTCGCGCACGACGGTGTTGAAATATTTTTCACCCAGGCGTTTCGCGACGGTTTCTTCCACGCCGACATGCATCCCGGCAACATTTTTGTATCCGAGACCGGCCAATACCGCGCGGTTGACTTCGGCATCATGGGGACATTAAGCGCCACCGACAAACGTTACCTCGCGGAAAACTTGTTGGCGTTCTTCGACCGCGACTACCGTCGCGTCGCCGATGCGCACATTCGCGCCGGCTGGGTGCCGCCCGGCACCGTCACCGAAGACTTCGAGAGCGCGATTCGCCGCGTATGCGAGCCGGTGTTCGCCAAACCCATCAGCGAAATTTCTTTCGGCGGTTTTCTCATCGACTTGTTCCGCGTCGCGCATCGTTTTCAAATGCCGGTGCAGCCGCAGTTGGTGCTGCTGCAAAAAACCCTGCTTAACATCGAAGGCCTCGGCCGCCAGTTATACCCGCAACTCGACTTGTGGGAAACCGCCAAACCGTTTTTGGAAAAATGGACGCGCGAGCAAATCGGCCCGCGCGCCGCGCTGCGCACCTTGCGCCGCGAACTGCCGAACCTGTTCACCGCCGCGCCGGAACTGCCGGGGCTGCTGCACCACCTCATGCGCAGATTGAAAACCGGCGAGTTGACGGTGGCCACGCGCGATGAAGAAATCGCCGCGTTATCCAAGCGCATCGACGCCGGGCAACTGCGCGCCGCGCGCGCCATCACCGGCGTGGGGTTGTTGTTGGGCGCGCTGCTGTTATTGGTCGCGCCGGCAACCGTCACCACCGGCATCGCATGGGCCGGCGGCGCGTTGTTAATATTAAGCATCGCGGCGTTGGCGAGCGCATGCTTCGGCGGCCGCCGCAAACGCAAACGATAACCGTCAACCGGAGAGCATGATGGCGACGCCACCGTTCCCGTTTCAATGGGATGACCCGTTCGATTTGGAATCGCAGTTGAACGCGGAGGAAAAAACCGTGCGCGACAGCGCGCGCGCGTTTTGCGAGCGCGAGTTAATGCCCGGCATCGTCGCCGCCAACCGCGGTGAGAATTTCGACGCCAACTTAATGCGGCGTTTCGGCGAACTGGGCATGCTTGGCGCGATGCTGCCGGCGCAATACGGCGGCGCGGAATTGAATCATGTCGCGTACGGTTTATTGGCGCGCGAAGTCGAGCGCGTCGACAGCGGCTACCGTTCATGCGTGAGCGTGCAGTCGTCGCTGGTGATGCATCCGATTGATGCGTACGGTACGGACGCGCAGAAGCAAAAATACCTGCCGCTGCTGGCGCGCGGGGAATGCATCGGCTGCTTCGGCTTGACCGAACCGGAACACGGCTCGGACCCCGGCGGCATGCTAACGCGCGCCGAAAAAGTCGCGGGTGGTTACCGGCTAACCGGCGCAAAAACCTGGCTCACCAACGCGCCCATCGCCGACCTCGCCATCGTGTGGGCGAAACTCGACGGCGTCATCAACGGCTTCATCGTCGAACGCGGCATGGACGGTTTCAGCGCCTCGAAAATCGAAGGCAAAATGAGTTTGCGCGCGTCATCAACCGGCGGCCTCGCGCTCGACAAAGTATTCGTGCCGGAAGAGAACCGTCTGCCCGGCGCGCGCGGCTTGGCCGCGCCGTTCGGCTGCCTCAACAAAGCGCGATACGGCATCGCTTGGGGCGTCATGGGCGCGGCCGAGTTTTGCTGGCACGCGGCGCGCGACTACACTTTGGCGCGCCAACAATTCGGCCGGCCGCTGGCGCAAAACCAACTGGTGCAGAAAAAACTCGCCGACATGCAAACCGAAATCGCGCTCGGCTTGCAGGCCGCGCTGCGCATCGGCCGGTTGCTCGATGAACACCGCTGCGCGCCGGAAAACATCTCGCTTATCAAGCGCAACAACTGCGGCAAAGCGCTGGACATCGCCCGCCAGTCCCGCGACATGCACGGCGCCAACGGCATCGCCGACGAATATCATGTCATCCGCCACATGGCAAACTTGGAAACCGTCAACACCTACGAAGGCACGCACGACATCCACGCCTTGGTGCTCGGCCGCGCGCAGACCGGGTTGCAGGCGTTTTGTTAAACTCCGCGCATGGCATTGCACTTCGACAACAGCGAATTTCAGTCGCGCATCGACGCCGCGCGGGCCGGCATGGCGGCGCGCGGACTCGACGGCTTGTTGCTGTTCGCGCCGGAGAGTCACTACTACTTGAGCGGCTACGACACTTTCGGCTTTGCGTTGTTTCAGTGCATGGTGTTGCCGGCCGATGGCGACTTGCAGTTGCTCACGCGCGCGCCGGACTTGCGCCAAGCGCAGCAAACTTCGATTCTTTCCGACGCGCAAATTCACATCTGGCGCGACGGCGAAGACGACCCGCATGCGCGGTTGGCGGCGTTGTTGGCGCGACTCGAACTGCTCGGCCGCGGCAAACGATTGGGCGTTGAGACGCAGACCGCCGGCTTGACCGCGCATCACGGCCGCCGCGTGGAAGCGGCGCTGGACGGCAAGGTCGGCAAAGTCGAGTTAGTCGACGCCTCCGACTTGGTGCGCGAGTTGCGCCGGCGCAAAAGCGCGGCCGAAATCGCCTGCCACCGTCGCGCCGCGGAATTGAGCGACGACGCGTTGGACGCGGCGCTGCGTACAACCCGCGCCGGCGCTTTTGAAGGCGACATCTTGGCCGCGATGCACAGCGCGATTTTCGCCGGCGGCGGCGACTATCCCGGCAACGAATTCATCATCGGCTCCGGTCCCGGCGCGCTGCTGTGCCGGTACTTTTCCGGGCGGCGGCATCTCGACGCGCGCGACCAACTCACGCTGGAATGGTCCGGCGCGCACCGCCGCTACCACGCGGCGATGATGCGCACGCTACTCGTCGGCGCGGCAAACGACAAACAAAAACGCATGCACGCGGCGGCGGTCGAAGCGTTGCTGGCATGCGAAGAAGCGGTCCGCCCCGGCGCGCCGATGGGCGATGTGTTCGACGCGCATGCGCGGGTGTTCGACGCCCATGGCTTCAGCCACGCGCGCCTGAACGCCTGCGGCTACGGCATGGGCGCGACCTACACGCCGTGCTGGATGGAACAGCCGATGTTCCACCGCGGCAACCCGTTGCTGATGGAAACTGACAATGTATTTTTCCTGCACATGATTCTCATGGACTCCGCCGCCGGCCTGGCCATGTGCCTCGGCCATTCGGTGCGCGTAACCGACTCCGCCGTCGAACGATTAAGCCGCCACAAACTCGATTTAGTGGAACGCTGAATCAGCAACACCCCGAATCGCGGGCGCGTTATTCCGGCAGAAGTTCTTGCAGGATTTCGTTGAGTAGACGGTAGCCGGTGGCGCTGCATCGGATGCGGTGGTGGTTGAGCAGCAGCCATCGGCGGTTGACGGGGTTGGCGAGGGCGGCGGTGATTTCGGCGGTGGGGAGGCGGGTGCGGGCGCGGGCCAGGGACAGCGGGAAGCCGTCGGTGAGGCGCAGCGCGTTCATTAAGAACTCGAACAGGAGGTCGGCGTCGGCGATTGGGCGCGCGCCGGCGAGGGCCCGGGGGCCGCCGGCGGTCGCCAGGTATCGGCCCGGATGCCGGATTTTCCAGTATCGCTGCACCGCGCCGGGGTTTTTTTGCGCGCTCGATGCGTGGTCCGCGGCCGAAAAATTGCCGTCCCCCCGCTCGGCGGCGGGGGCAGTCCCGGCGTCCGGTTTCCCGCGTCCCCCGCTCGTGGGCGGGAGCGGGCCCGGCGGGAATTGCCGCGGGGCCGCCGCGCCGACGGTGATTTTGCCGTGCGCGCCGGCGCCGATGCCGAGGTAGTCGCCGAAGCGCCAGTAGTTGAGGTTGTGGCGGCAGCGCATGCCGGGCCGGGCATAACTCGACACTTCGTATCGGCGGTAGCCGGCGCGCGCGGCCCCGGCCGTCAACGCGCGCTGCATGTCGAGGATGCGGTCGGCGTTTGGCAGGCGCGGCGGGCGACGGTGGAAGGCGGTGTGCGGCTCGATGGTGAGTTGGTACAGCGACAAATGCGCCGGCGCGAGCGCCAACGCCGCGTCCAAATCGCGCCCGGCATCGGCGGTTGTCTGGCCAGGCAGGCCGTGCATCAAGTCGAGGTTGAGGTTGTCGAAACCGGCTGCGCGCGCGGCCGCGACCGCGCGTCGGGTGTCGTCGGCTGAGTGGATTCGCCCGAGTTTCGCCAACTGCGCGTCTTCAAAACTCTGCGCGCCGAGCGACAAGCGGTTCACGCCGGCGGCGCGGTAGGCGGCGAAATCGTCATGTTCAACGCCGCCGGGGTTGGCTTCCAGGGTGATTTCGATGCCGCGCGCGAGCGGCAGACGGTCGCCAATTCCGCGCAGCAGGCGGCCAATCGCGGCCGCGCTGAACAAACTCGGCGTGCCGCCGCCCAAGAAAATCGCCGCCAGTTGCCGCTTGCGGCGGCCACTTTCGTTCAAGGCGTAGCGCGCGATGTCGCCGTCCAAGTCGCGCAGCAGGGCGTCGATATACGCGTCTTGGTCGATGGCGGCGCGCAGCGGATGCGAGTTGAAGTCGCAATACGGGCATTTTTTCACGCACCACGGGAAATGCGCGTACAACGCCAGCGGCGGCCGGGCCGGGCGGCCGGGCGGCGATGCGGGGGCGACCGTCGCGGCCGCGGCGGCCGCGGACCCGGGCCCGGACTTCCCCGCGGCCGGGGCCCCGGACTTCCCCGCTACCGTGGGCTTGGGCGGCGCGGTGGGCCGAATTCGGCGCGATTTTTGGGTCGGTAAGCGGGTCATTTTTTCCTCGATTTTCGCTTGACATTCGGCGCGGCGCGTCCGTATAGTGGAGAAATGTAGCGGAAAAGTGGTGGGTTGTGGGGAATTTTCCCGGAATTCCTCAGCGTGCGCCGCATTGTGGCGCGGCCGGCCGCGCGCCGCCACCGTGCCAAACCGTCGCCATCGCCGTCGCCCGCAACCGTCGCCATCGCCGTCGCCACCCGCAACCGTCGCCATCGCCGCCACCACCGTCGCCAATCGCCGCCATCGCCACCCGCAACCGTCGCCATCGCCACCCGCAACCGTCGCCATCGCCGCGCCACCCAAACCACCGTCACCCACCACCAAACCGTCATGCTCACCGGAGCCAGTATCATCCAGTTGGACGCCAAGGGGCGGCTGGCGATTCCCAGCCGCTACCGTGAGGCGTTGGCCGCGCGCAGCGGCGGCCAGTTGGTGACCACGGTCAGTTTCTCGGTCGGCAAGGAGCGCGACGACCGCAGTTTGTGGATGTATCCGCGCGACGCCTGGAAGCGCGTCGCCAAGAAAGTCGCGGCGTTGCCGGACTTCGACGCCAACCACCGCGTGTTCAAGCGGTTTTTCATCGGCTACGCCAGCGACATGGAAATGGACCGCAGCGGGCGGGTGCTGCTGCCGGCGTTGCTGCGCGACTTCGCCGCCATCGGCAAGGGCGTCTGCCTCATCGGCCAGAGCAACAAATTCGAACTCTGGAGCGAGGAAAAATGGCGCGCCCGCCACGACCAGTGGCTCGCCGATGCCATCGACATGGACAAGATTTCGCCGGAACTGGAGCAACTGTCGCTATGAACGCCGCCGCCACCGTGGCCGGCCCGGCCCACATTCCGGTCATGAAAGACGCAGCCGTGGCGGCGCTGAACCTCGCGCCCGGCGACTGCGTGGTCGACGCCACCTGCGGCGGCGGCGGCCATGCGCGCGCGATTCTCGGCCGCCTGCGCGCGCTCGGGCCCGGCGGCCGGCTGCTGGCGATTGACCGCGACGCCGAGGCCGTGGCCTGCGCGCGGCTGGCATTGGGCGACGGGGACGGCGGCGGCGGTGACGGTAGCGGCGATGGCGGGGACGGCGGGGCGCGAGTCGAAATCATCCACGCGCCGTTCTCGCGCTTGGGCGAAATCCTCGAATCGCGCGGCTTGCGCGGCCGGGTGGCCGGCATGCTGTTTGACTTCGGCGTGTCGTCGGCGCAGTTGGACACGCCCGCGCGCGGCTTCAGTTTCACCGCCGCCGGGCCGCTGGACATGCGCATGGACGCCACCGCCGGCGCGACCGCGGCCGAGTGGTTGGCGCGGGTTGACGAGCGCGAGTTGGCGGCGGCGCTGCGCGCGTTCGGCGAGGAGCGTTTTGCCCGCGCCATCGCCGGCGCGATTAAACGCGCTTTGGCGCGCGGCCCGATTGCCGACACCGTGGAGTTGGCGCGGTTGGTCGCCGCCGCCGCGCCCCACAAATCCCGCCAGCCGCGCCGGGCCGGCGCCGGCAAACCCAAACCAGCCGCGCGCAAACACCCGGCCACCCGCACTTTCCAAGCCATCCGCATCGCCGTGAACGACGAACTCGGCGAGGTGCGCCGCGCGCTGCCGCAGGCGGTGGCCGGCCTGGCCGCGGGCGGGCGGCTGGTGGTCATCAGTTTTCATTCGTTGGAAGACCGCATCGTCAAACGCTTCCTGCGCGAGGCGGCGCGCGGCGACCCGTATCCGCCGGACGCGCCGGTCACCGTCAGCCAACTCCGCCCGTCCGTGAAACTCATCGGCAAGGCGCGCCGGCCGGCCGCGGCCGAGGTCGAAGCCAACCGTCGCGCGCGCAGCGCGGTGATGCGCGTGGCCGAAAAACTCGCGGTGGCCGGGGCCGGCGGGGTGGCCGGGGCCGCGCCGGCCGGGGCGATGTAAATGCGCGCCGCCGTGAAACGCCACCGCACCGTCATCGCGCTGTGGTTAGCGGTGCTCGCCAGCGCGCTGGCGGTGGTGACGGTCCGCCACGAGAACCGTCTCGCGTTCATCGAGTGGCGCGCCGCCGAGGCCGCGCAGTTGGAACTGCAAGCCGAGCAGGGGCGGCTGCTGCTGGAGCGCGCGACTTGGGCCGGGCGGCGCAATGTGGTCGACGACGCGCGCGCGAGATTGCAGATGGCCGCGCCGGCCGCCGACCACATCATCACCTTGCGGCGGGCCGGCGCGACCGGCGGATAACCGTCACCGCCACCGACACCGTCACCGTCACCGTCACCGCCACCGTCACCGCCACCGACACCACCGAAACCCCATGCCAAACCCGCGCAAACGCCCCGGCAACCCGCCGCCTCGCTGGCGGCAGCATCTCATCGTGGCCGCGCTGTTGGCGGGGTTCGCCGGCCTCGGCTGGCGCGTCGTGCACCTCTCGACCGCCGAGCAAGCGCACCTGCGCGCACAAGGCGACGCGCGGCATTTGCGCCAGTTGGCGGTGGCCCCGCAGCGCGGGCGCATCCTCGACCGTGACGGCCGGGTGCTGGCGGTCAGCACGCCGGTGGAATCGTTGTGGGCGAATCCCGCGGTGTTCTGCGCCGCCGACGCGCGCGCCATGTGGCAACCGTTGCTGGCGCGCATCGACCGCTCCGCGGCGCAATTGGCGGCCGCTTGCGCGCGCCGCGCCGATGCCGGTTTTATGTACATCCAGCGCCGCCTGCCGCCGTTCTTGGCGCAGGACCTCATGCGCCTCGGCGTGCCGGGTTTGGCGTTGCAGCGCGAATACAAACGGTTCTACCCAGGCGGGCCGGCCGGCGCGCAACTCATCGGCTTCACCGATGTCGACGACGCGGGCCAGGAAGGGCTGGAAGCGGCGCACGACGCGTCATTATCCGGCGCGCCGGGGCGCATCCGCGTCCTCAAAGACCGCGCCGGCAACTATGTCGAGAGCGTCGAAAGTATCCGCCAAGTGCGGCACGGCAAGGACCTAACGCTCAGCATCGACCAGCGGTTGCAGGCATTGGCCGGCGATTATCTCGAGGCCGCGGTGCGAGCGCACGATGCGGCCGGCGGCAGCGTGGTGGCGCTGGCGGTGCCCAGCGGCGAAATCATGGCCATGGTCAACTCGCCGCAGTTCAACCCCAACGACCGCCGCACCATCACCGGCGGCGCGTTCCGCAACCGCAGCGTGACCGATGTTTTGGAGCCGGGCTCGACGCTCAAACCATTCACCGCGGCCATGGCGCTGGAGAGCGGCGCGTTCGACTCCCGCAGTTTGGTCGACACCGCGCCGGGCCGCATCACCGTCGGCGGCCACACCATCACCGAGGCGCGCGACCACAACTACGGCGAATTGTCGCTGGCCGATGTGGTGGTGAAGTCCAGCAATGTCGGCGTGACCAAAATCGCGCTGCAGTTGCCGTACGACGAACTCTACGACGCTTTATCCGCGGCCGGTTTCGGCCGGCGCGCCGCGCAACTGCCCGGCGAAGTCGGCGGCAGTTTGCCGCACCGCACCCGCGCCATCGAGCACGCCACGCTGTCGTACGGCTACGGCGTCTCGGCCACGCCGCTGCAACTGGCGCGCGCGTACACGGTGTTCGCCACCGACGGGGTGCTGCTGCCGGTCACGCTGCAACGCCGGCCGCCGGGGCATCGCGCGCGCGGGCCGCGGGTGTTCAACTCGCGCACCGTGGCCGCGTTGCGCGCGATGCTGGAGGCCGCCGCCAGCCCGGCCGGCACCGCCCGCCAGGCGCGCATCGAGCGGTACCGCATCGGCGGCAAGACCGGCACCATCCACAAGTTGGTCGACGGCGCATACCACGAGCGGCGATACCAGTCGGCGTTCATCGGCTTCGCGCCGCTCAGCCGGCCGCGCTTCGTGGTGGCGGTGGTGGTGGACGAACCGCGCGGCCAATTCCACTACGGCGGCGATGTCGCGGCGCCGGTGTTCGCCAAACTGACCGCGGACTTGATGCGCTTGTACAACATCGCGCCGGATGCGTTGCCGGCGGCGGCCGCGGCCGGGGCGACCGCAACAACCGCGGCCGGCGGGGACGGCGCATGAGTACCTCGGAGATGTTGGCGTCGATGCCGGGGCCGGCGACGGGGGCGCGCTCGCCGGGCGCGGGCAGGGCGGCCGCGGCGGCCCGACCGGAGCAATCCTTGCGCGCGTTGTTGGATGGTTTTGCGGAGGTGACGGTCGACCGAACCGTCACCGGTTTGAGTCTGGACAGTCGCGCGGTGGCCCCGGGCGATTTATTCTTCGCGCTGCCGGGATTGCGGCGCGACGGCCGCGACTTCATCGCGCAAGCGGTGGCGCGCGGCGCGGTGGCGGTGGCGCGGGAGGCCGGCGGCGATGGGGATGGCGACGGTGACCCCGGCGATGGCGACGGCACCGTCAACCCCGGCCGCGACCCCGGCCGCAACCCCCGCGGCCGCGAAAAAATCACCGTACCGCAACTCGACATCGACGATTTGCGCCGGCGCATCGGTGTTATCGCGGCGCGGTTTTACGGCCAACCGTCGGCGCGCATGCGCGTCATCGGCATCACCGGCACCAACGGCAAAACCACCTGCGCGTGGTTGATTGCGCAAGCCTTGGGCGGTTTCGGTACGCGTTGCGCGCTCATGAGCACGGTCGGCAGCGGGTTTATCGCCGCCGGCCCCGGCGATGGCGATGGCGGCGGCCCCGGCTCCGGCCCCGGTGATGGCGACCTGCAACCGTCGCCATTAACCACCGCCGATGCGCTGTCCACGCAACGCGCGTTGGCCGAGTTTGCGGCGCGCGATGCGGCCGCGGTGTGCGTCGAGGCATCGTCGCACGGCTTGGCGCAAGGGCGGCTCGGCGGCGTCGATTTCGATGTCGCGCTGCTCACCAACTTGAGCCGCGACCACCTCGACTACCACCGTGACATGGAAGCGTACCGCGCCGCCAAACGCCGCTTGTTTGAAGTCGCGGGCCTCGGCTGCGCGGTCATCAACTTGGACGACGACTTCGGCCGCGAACTGCTGGCAAGCGGCGGCGCGGCGGTGGAACAATTCACCTACGCCATCGACGACCCCGCGGCCGACTTGCGCGCGCGCGACATCAACGCGGACGCGCACGGCATCGCTTTCGAAGCCGACTTCCGCGGCGAGGCGGCGGTGGTGCGCGCGCCGCTCATCGGCGCGGTGCATGCGCCGAACTTGTTGGCGGCGTTGGCGGTCGGTTTGTGTTGCGGCCACGGTTTGGGCGAATTGGCGGCCGCGGCCCGGCACTGGCGCGCGCCGCCGGGCCGCATGGAATTACTGCCGCGCGCGCCGCGCCGCCCGGCCGTGGTGGTCGACTACGCGCACACGCCGGATGCGCTGCAACGCGCGCTGGCGTCGCTGGCGGAAATCTGCGCCGGGAAAATCCATCTGGTGTTCGGCTGCGGCGGCGAGCGCGACGCCGGCAAACGCGCGGTGATGGGGCGGGTGGCGGAGCGCTTGGCATGCCGCGTCATCGTCACCGACGACAACCCGCGCGGGGAAGAGCCGGCCGACATCACCGCGCAAATCACCGCCGGCATGGTTGCGCCCGGCAACGCCACCGTGATTCACGAGCGTCGCCGCGCGATTGAAACCGCGGTGGCCGCGGCCGCGCCCGAGGATTTCGTGCTTGTCGCCGGCAAGGGCCACGAGAGCACGCAAAGCGTCGGCGCGCGCGTATTGGAATTCAGCGACCGCTATGTCGCGGCCGCGGCCTTGGCGCGGGAGGCGGCGAAGTGATGAGTCTGTCCGAAGTCGCGGAAGTGACGCGCGGGCAACTACGCGGCGCGAGCGCCCGACGCGGCGCGGACGCCCGGCGCGACGGTGACGCCCGGCGCGACGGTGATGCGCGGCGCGACGGTGACATCCGATTCAGCGGCGTCGCCACCGACTCGCGCAGCACACGGTCCGGCGATTTGTTCGTCGCCATCCACGACGGTGGCGGCGGGCGCGACGGGCATGACTTCATCGCCGCGGCCGCAGAGCAGGGCGCGGCCGCGGCGTTAGTGTCGCGCGATGCCGGGCCCGCGGGTTTCCCCACTGTACATGTCGGCGACACCACCGCGGCCTTGGGCGCGCTCGGCGCGCACTGGCGGCGGCGGTTTGACCTGCCGGTGGTGGCGGTCACCGGCAGCAACGGCAAGACCACCGTCACCGCGCTGGTCGCGTCGATTTTCAACGCCGGCGGCAATTGCCTCGCCCCACGCGCCAGTTTCAACAACCAGTGGGGGGTGCCGCTGACGCTGCTGCGCCTGCGCGAATCGCACACCCACGCGGTCATCGAGATGGGCATGAACCACGCCGGCGAACTCGCGTATTTGACCGGCTTGGCGCGCCCGGATGTCGCGCTCATCAACAATGTCGCGCCGGCGCATCTGGCCGGCTTGACCGACTTGCACGGTGTGGCCGCGGCCAAAGCCGAGATTTTCCGGGGGCTTGGCGCGGATGGAATCGCGGTGTTGAACGCCGATGACCGCTTCCATGATTTTTGGCGCGCCGAATTGCGACGGTTGAAGGTGCGGCGCATGGTGCGATTCACCGCGCGCGCCGACGGTGACGGTGATGCCGACATCCGCGCCGCGCGCATTTCCGATTCGCGCATCCAACTCGACATCGCAGGAAAAACCGTCGCCGTTGACTGGCAACTGCCGGGCGCGCACAACTTAGCCAACGCCGCGGCCGCCGCGGCCGCCGCGCATGCGGCCGGGGCCACCGCCGCGCGCATCGGCGCGGGTTTGAGCGCCTTCCCCGGCGCGCTGCCGGGCCGGTTGTTCACCTTCACCGGGCTGCGCGGCGCCACCGTCATCGACGACAGTTACAACGCCAACCCGGCCTCCATGCGCGTCGCGCTCGAACATCTGGCGGCCGCCGGCGGCGCGCGCATTGCGGCGCTCGGCGCGATGGCGGAACTCGGCGAACAAAGCGCGCAAATGCACCGTGACATCGGCCGCCACGCGCGCGAATGCGGCGTCGAACATCTGCTGTGTTTAGGCGCGGCCGGCGAATCCCACGGCGCCGACGACATCGACGCGTACTTGCGCGGCTTCGGCGGCGGCGAACGGTTTGACCGCCTCGAACGGTTGTTGGCGCGGTTGCTGCCGTTGTTGGACGACAACGCCACGGTGCTAATTAAAGGCTCGCGCTCAACCGACATGAGCCGGGTGGCGGCGCAACTGAAACCGTCGCCGGACAATTCCACCGCCGCGGCATCCACCGTCGCCCCCGCCGGCTCCGAAACCGCGGCCGAATCCACCGTCAAAACCCCCGCCCCAAAACCCGGAGGCCCCCCATGCTGACCTACCTCTTCGAGCACCTCGCGCGCGAATACGGCATCGGCGCGTTCAATGTGTTCCGCTACCTGACCTTCCGCGGCATCTGCGGTGTGCTGACCGCCATCGGCATTTTCTTCGTGTTCGGGCCGCGCGTGATTCGCAAATTGAGCGCGCATCAAATCAGCCAGACGGTGCGCGCCGACGGGCCGCCGACGCACGCCGGCAAAGTCGGCACGCCGACCATGGGCGGGGCGTTGATTCTGCTCTCGGTGTTACTTTCGACGCTGCTGTGGGGCGACCTCGCCAACCGTTTCATCTGGGTGATTTTGTTCACCACCACCGCGTTCGGCGTCATCGGCTGGTTCGACGACTACCGCAAACTCGCGGACGCCAACCCGCGCGGCATGGGCGCGCGCAACAAATTTATCTGCCAAGGCGTGGCCGGCCTGGCGGCGGCGCTGTTCCTCTACCACACCGCGGAATCGGCGGCCGAGACCGCGCTGCTGCTGCCGCTGTTCAAAGACATCGCGCTGCCGCTGGGCTGGGGATTCGTGGTTTTGACTTGGTTGGTCATCGTCGGCTCCAGCAACGCCGTCAACCTGACCGACGGCTTGGACGGCTTGGCGATTATGCCGACGGTGATGGTCGCGGGCGCGCTCGGCATCTTCGCGTACGCCACCGGCAACGCGATTTATTCCGCGTATCTCGGCATTCCGTACATCCCCGGGGCCGGCGAAGTGCTGGTGTTTTGCACCACGCTGGTCGGCGCCGGCTTAGGATTCTTGTGGTTCAACACCTACCCGGCGCAGGTGTTCATGGGCGACATCGGCGCGCTGTCGTTGGGCGCCGCCATCGGCGTGGTCGCGGTCATCGTGCGGCAAGAAATCGTGCTGGTGATTATGGGCGGGGTGTTCGTGGTCGAGACGGTGTCGGTGATTCTGCAAGTCGCGTCGTACAAATTGGTCGGCCGGCGCATCTTCCGCATGGCGCCGCTGCACCATCATTTCGAACTGAAAGGCTGGCCCGAGCCACGGGTGGTGGTGCGCCTGTGGATTATCTCGCTGATTCTGGTGTTGGTCGGCTTATCCACGCTGAAAATCCGATGATTGCCAAACGCCCGTTCTCGAATTTAGTGCTCGGCTTGGGCCGCACCGGCTACTCCGCGGCGCGGCACTTGCGCGCGCTGGGCGAGACCGTGGTGGTCGCCGACTCGCGCGCGCAGCCGCCGTTTTTGGCGCGACTGCGCCGGCGTTACCCGCAAATCGAGGTCATCACCGGGCGGTTGCCGGCCGAGCGTTACCCGGAGTTTGACCGCATCGTGGTCAGCCCCGGGCTGGCGCCGCCGGCCGCCGATGCGGCGCCGCGCCGCGCCGGCCGGGCCGCGCCGGCCGTGGTCGGCGACATCGAACTGTTCGCGCAATGCCTGCGCGAGAGCGCCGGCGCGCCGGTCATCGCGGTCACCGGCTCCAACGGCAAATCCACGGTCACCACCATGGTCGCGGCGTTGTTGGAAGCGGCCGGGCGACGCTGTTTAAGCGGCGGCAACCTCGGCCCGCCGGCGCTGGAATTGCTGGAAGCGCCGCGCCCGGATTTTTATGTCCTCGAACTGTCCAGTTTCCAGTTGGAGACCACGCGCCGCCTGCGGTTGGCGGCCGCGGCGATTCTCAACCTGAGCGCCGACCACTTCGACCGTCACCCGGATATGCCGAGTTACGCCGCAGCCAAAGCGCGAATTCTGCGCGGCGCGCCGGCCGGCGCTTGCGTGTTAAACCGTGATGACCCGGCCCTGGCCGAACTGCGAGATGCGCATCCGGAGGCGGTCACTTTCGGCTTGAACCCGCCGCCGGGCGCGCGCGACTTCGGCGTTGTCGACGCCGCGGACGGTCGCTTCTTGTGCCATGGGGAGGCGCGGTTGGTCGCGGCCAGTGCGTTATCCGCGCCCGGCGCGCACAACCTCGCCAACGCGTTGGCCGCGCTGGCGCTGGCGCAATGCGCGGGGGTGGAAATTGCGCCGGCCGCGCTCGATGCGCTGCGCGCGTACCGCGGCCTGGAACACCGTTGCGAAGTGGTCGCGGACATCGACGGTGTGAAGTGGGTCAACGATTCCAAAGCCACCAATGTCGGCGCGACCGTGGCCGCGATTGCCGGTTTGTGCGCCGGCGCTCCCACCGCGGCCGGTGAAACCCCCGCGGCCCAGCCCCCGGCCGAGAAGTTGCTTCTCATCGCCGGCGGCCTCGGCAAGGGCGCGGACTTCGCGCCGCTGCGCGCGCCGGTCGGCCGGCATGTGAGTTGCGTGGCGTTGTTCGGCGAAGACGCGCCGCGCTTGGCGGCGGCGCTGGACGGCTGCGCGCGCATCATCCGCACTGATGACTTGCGCGCGGCCGTGGCCGCGGTGGCGCGCGCCGCCCAGCCGGGCCAGACCGCGCTGTTCTCGCCGGCCTGCGCCAGTTTCGACCAGTTCGACGACTACCAAGCGCGCGGCCGGGCGTTCAAAAAGTTGGTCGCGGCATTGGCCGACCGCCCGGCCGGCAAAGCCACCGTGAGCGTCGCAAACCCCGCGCCCGCCACCCCCGCGGCCGCAAAAACCCCGGCCACCGAGGCCGCCTCATGACCGCCACCTTGCAAGCGCGTCGCGCCGCGGCCGCGGCCGGCCCCGACCGCATTCTGGTGGTCACCGTGGCCGCGCTGCTGTCCGGCGGCATCGTGATGGTGTTCTCGGCCTCCATCGCCACCGACTCCGCCACCCTCGACACCAACTTCGGCCCGCTGCTGCGGCAACTCGCGCACCTCGGGCTGGGCCTGGCGTTGTTGGGGTTGTGCGCGCGCCTCAAACTCGACTGGCTGCAGCGCGCCAGCCGCATGCTGTTGTTGGCCGGCATGGCGGCGCTGGTGGCGGTGCTGCTGCCGGGCGTCGGCGTGGAAGTCAACGGCAGTCTGCGGTGGCTGGAGTTCGGCGGCGTGCGCGTGCAGCCGTCCGAGGCGGTGAAAATCGCCGCGGTGATTTACTTCGCCGACTACTTCGCGCGCAAATACGAGCAACTGCACAGGTTCAGAGTCGGCGTCATCAACGCCGGTTTGGCGGCCGGGGCCATCGGATTTCTCCTCCTGCTGGAGCCGGACTTCGGCGCGGCCACGGTCATCGCCGCCACCGTCGCCGGCATGATGTTCATCGCCGGGGTCAAGTTGTGGCATTTCTGCGCCGGCATCGGCGCGGCCGGCGGGCTGCTCACCGCGCTGGCGTGGATGGAACCGTACCGGGTCAAGCGACTGCTGGCGCACCGCGACCCGTGGGCCGACCCGTTCGACGGCGGCTTCCAGTTGGTGCAGGCGTTGATTGCCATCGGCCGCGGCGAATGGTTCGGCGCCGGCCTCGGCAACAGTATCCAAAAACTCTTCTACCTGCCGCATGCGGCCACCGACTTTTTGGCCGCGGTCATCGCCGAGGAATTGGGCGCGGCCGGGGTGTTCGCGGCGCTGCTGTTGTACGCGGCGCTGCTGTGGCGGGCGTTCGCCATCGGCCGGCGCGGCCTGGCGCAGGGGCACCGATTCGCCGCGTTTTTGGCGCAAGGCATCGGCCTCCTGTTCACCCTGCAAGCGGCGGTGCATATCGGCGTCAACACCGGCCTCCTACCGACCAAGGGCTTGACCTTGCCGCTGCTGAGTTACGGCGGCTCCAGCCTGCTGAGCAGCATGGCCGCGGTCGGCTTGTTGTTCGCCGCGGACCGGCATACGCGCGCGCGGCCGCCGAAACTATCATCGCCGGGGCCGGCGCCTGCGCCGTCGCCGCCATCGTTACCGTCGCCGGCGCGGGGGCGGTCGTGATTCGCGTGCTCATCATGGCCGGCGGCACCGGCGGGCATGTCATGCCGGGGTTGGCGGTGGCCGAGGCACTGCGGGCGCGCGGCGCGACGCTGTCGTGGCTCGGCACCGCGGCCGGCGTGGAGGCGGAACTGGTGGCGCGCGCCGGCATCGACATCGACTTCATTCGCATCAAGGGCTTGCGCAAAAGCGGCGCGGCGCGGGCCGCGGCGATGCCGTTCATGTTGGCGTGGGCGCTCGCGCAGGCCGCGGCGGTGATGCGCCGGCGGCGGCCGCATGCGGCGCTCGGCATGGGCGGATTCGCGGCCGCGCCCGGCGGTTTGGTGGCGGCGTTGCTGCGCCGGCCGCTGGTGATTCACGAGCAAAACCGCGTGGCCGGGCTGACCAACCGGCTGCTGGCGAAGGTGGCGCAGCGGCGACTCAGCGGCTTCCCCGACGCGCGCGGCCTGCCCGGCGCGGAGTGGGTGGGCAATCCGGTGCGGCGCGCAATCGCTGACTTGCCGCCGCCGCAGACGCGATTCGCCGGGCGCAGCGGCGCGTTGCGCGTGTTAGTGGTCGGCGGTAGCCGCGGGGCCGAAGCGTTCAACCGTCACTTGCCAAACTTGCTGGCGCGCTTGCAACCGCGGCCGGAGATTCGCCATCAATGCGGCGCGAACAACGCCGATGCGGTGGCCGCCAGGTACCGCGACGCCGGCATCCGCGCGCAAGTGCATGCTTTCATCGACGACATGGCGTCGGCGTACGCGTGGTGCGACTTGGCGATTTGCCGCGCCGGCGCGCTCACCGTGGCCGAAGTGTGCGCGGCCGGCGCGGCCGCGCTGTTGGTGCCGTATCCGCATGCGGTCAGCGACCACCAAACCGCCAACGCCGCGTGGCTGCAATCGCAGGGCGCGGCGCGGTTAGTGGCGCAGGATGACTTGGTGCGCGGCGACTGGCTCGGCGCGCTGGGCGAGTGGCAGCGCGAGCGCGCGCCGTTGGCGGCCATGGCGGCCGCGGCGCGGCGGTTGGCGCGCCCCGATGCAGCCGATGAGGTGGCGCGGATTTGCCTGGAGGCGGCCAATGGTTAAGCGCGCGAAATCCGCGGCCGCGGCTCCGGTGTCGAGCGCCGCGGCCGCCAAGGCCACGGCCGCGCCGGCGGCACCGTCGCCGGCCCCCACCGCCGCGCCGGCGACCCCGCCGGCGGTTGAGTTTGCCCGCTTCGGCGGTTTCGTCGAGCGCATTCACTTCGTCGGCATCGGCGGCATCGGCATGAGCGGCATCGCGGAAGTGCTGCTGGAGTTGGGCTTCCAAGTGTCCGGCTCGGACGCCTCCGACAGCGCGCAACTGGCGCGCTTGCGCGCGGCCGGCGCGCGCATCGAGATTGGCCACCGCGCCGAGAACATCGACGGCGCGGAAGTGGTCGTGGCCTCCAGCGCGGTCGGCGACGCCAACCCCGAACTCGCGGCGGCGCGCGCCGCCAACATTCCGCTCCTCCCGCGCGCGCAAATGCTCGGCGAATTGATGCGTTTCCGCCGCGCCATCGCCGTGGCCGGCACGCACGGCAAAACCACCACCACCAGTTTGGTGGCCGCGGTGTTGGCGCGCGCCGGCCTGGACCCGACCTTCATCGTCGGCGGCGTGGTCAACAGCGTGCGCAGCAACGCCCGGCTCGGCCGCGGCGAGTTCATGGTGGTGGAAGCGGACGAAAGCGACGCCTCGTTCCTGCACCTGCAGCCGCAGATGGCGGTTCTGACCAACATCGACGCCGACCACTTGGCGACCTACGGCGGCGACTTCGAGCAACTGAAAGCCACCTGCCTGGCGTTCCTGCGCAACCTGCCGTTCTACGGCTTGGCGGCGTTGTGCGCCGAAGACGCGGCGGTGCGCGACATCGCCGCGGATTTGCGCAAGCCGGCGGTGACTTACGGTTTCGGCGCCGGCGTGGATTTTCGCGGCGTGGAGGTCCGCCAAGTCGGGCGCGACAGTTTCTTCCGGGTCGAGACCGCGGACGGCATCGGCGCGCGCGAATACCGTCTGGCGCTGCCGGGCCGGCACAATGTTCTCAACGCCTTGGCCGCCATCGCCATCGCCGCGCGGTTGAACTTGCCGGAGGCCGCGGTGGCGCAAGCGCTGGCGGAATTCGAAGGCATCGGGCGGCGGTTTCAGGCGTTGGGGGAAATCGCGGTCGATGGCGACGGTGGCGGTGACGGTGACGGTGACGGTGGCGGCGCCGGCACCGTGGAGTTGGTCGACGACTACGCGCATCACCCAACCGAACTGGCCGCGACCCTGGCCGCGGCCCGCGACTGCTGGCCCGGCCGCCGATTGGTGGTGGTGTTTCAGCCGCACCGATACACCCGCACCCGCGATTTGTTTGACGATTTCGTGCAGGTGCTGGCCGGCGTCGAGCATCTGGTGGTCACCCAAGTTTACGCGGCCGGGGAGGAATTCAACCCCGCGGCCGATTCCAAATCGCTGTGCCGGGCGTTGCGCGCGCTCGGCCGCGAGCCGGTGTTCATCGAGGACTTGCCCGCGCTCGGCGAATACTTGCCGGGCATGCTGCGCGGCGGCGATGTGCTGCTCACCTTAGGCGCCGGCGACATCGGCCGCTTCGCGCGCGAGTTCGCCGGGCGCGACGATGGCGACGGTGCCGGCGACGGTGCCGGCACCGGCGGAGCCGCAGCATGATGGCGCAACGCAAACACCGGGGCGTCGCCGAGCCGCCGTTCATGCGCGGTTTGCGCGGTAAGTTGCGCGCCAATGAGCCGCTGGCGCGCCACACCAGTTGGCGGGTCGGCGGCGCGGCCGAGTGGTTTTACACCCCGGCCGACAAAGATGACTTGCTGCGTCTCTTGGCGCAACTGCCGGCCGGCATGCCGCTAATCTGGCTCGGCCTCGGCAGCAACTTGTTGGTGCGCGACGGCGGCGTGGCCGGCATGGTGGTGCGCACCGCAAAAGGGTTGACGGCGCTGCGCTTGGAAAAATCCGGGCGCGGCAGCGTCGAAGCCGGGGTGTCATGCGCCAAAGTCGCGCGCGCGGCGGCCGCGGCAAACTTAAGCGGCGCGGAATTTTTGGCCGGCGTGCCCGGCTCGTTCGGCGGCGCGCTGGCGATGAACGCCGGCGCATTCGGCGGCGAAACTTGGGACTGGGTCGACAGTGTCGAGGTGGTCAGCCGCGACGGTCGCGTCCGGAAACTGCCGGCCGCCGACATCGCGGTCGGCTACCGCCAAGTCGAATTGCCGGCCGGCCACGGTTTGCTGAGCGCCGACATCGTGCTGCAGCCGGGCGGCCGCGACGGCAAACAACGCATCCGCCGTTTGATGGAGAAGCGCGGCGCGACCCAGCCGGTGACGCATGCCAGCGCCGGCTCGGTGTTCCGCAATCCGCCCGGCGATTTCGCGGCGCGACTCATCGAGGCCGCGGGCTTGAAAGGCGCGCGCGCCGGCGATGCGACGGTGTCCGACACCCACGCCAACTTCATCATCAACCGCGGCCGCGCCACCGCGGCCGACATCGAGGCGTTGCTCGAGCGCATCCGCCGCGAAGTCAAAACCCATGCCGGGGTCGAGTTGATTCCCGAAGTGCGCATCATCGGGAGGCATCCGTCATGAGCCGCGCGCGCGTTCATGCCCACGCCAAACCGGCCAAACCGGCGGTCGCCGGCTGGGTGGTCTCGCTGGCGTTGCTGGCGCTGCTGACCGTGGGCGCGCTGTTCGTTCTCGACCGCGTCTACCACGCGGAGCAATTCCGCATTCGCGCGGTCGAAGTGCGCGGCCATGTCACGCGCGTCGACGGCGGCCAAGTGCGGGCGGTGGTGGAGCGCGCGTTGCCGGCGACTTACTTCTCGGTCGAACTCGACGACTTGGAGGCGCGCATCGAGCAACTGCCGTGGGTGTTCAGCGCATCGCTGCGGCGACGATGGCCGGACGCGCTGGTGGTGGAAGTCACCGAAGTGCAGCCGGTGGCGCAATGGGGCGATGACCGGTGGCTGCATTCCACCGGCGCGTTGGTGGCGCGGCCGGCCGAGGCGCACGCCGCGGAATGGCGCGACTTGCCCAAGTTATCCGGCCCCAGCGCGCGCGCCGAATCGCGCGCGGCGCGCGAGAAAGTATGGCGCGCCTATCAAACCTGGTCGAAGGCGTTCGCGGCCAAGGGCTTGCAGTTGGACGCGTTGCATGTCGACGCGCGCGGCTTGTGTTACCTCACGCTGTCGGTCAGCGCGTTGCTCGGCCGGGCCGGGCAAGGCGCTGGAGCGCCGTCGTCACCGTCACCGTCATCACCGTCACCGCCATCCATCCGTTTGATTGTGCCGCAGCAACACGCGGCGGCGCGCATCGCGCGTTTCACCGGCGCATTGCGGCATCCATTGCTCGGCGACTTCGCGGCCTTGCGCACGGTGGATTTGCGTTACCCGAACGGTTTCGCCGTCAGTCGCGCCGCGCCGGCCGAGCCGGTCACGGTGAGCGCCACCACCGTCGCAACCACCCCGGCCACCGCGGCCGCCCCCTCCACCCCCACCCACGCTGAGGCGCATTAACCATGCCCAAACCCTCCAACAGCGACCTCATCGTCGGCCTCGACATCGGCACTTCCAAAGTGCTGGCGATTGTCGGCGAAGTGAACGCGCACGGCGGCATCGAAGTCATCGGCATCGGCCACCACCCCAGCCGCGGCCTGCGCAAGGGCGTGGTCGCCGACATCGAATCCACGGTGCAGTCGATTCGCCGCGCCGTCGAGGAAGCCGAGATGATGGCCGACTGCCAAATCTATTCGGTGTTCGTCGGCATCGCCGGCGCGCATGTCAACAGCGTCAACTCGCACGGCGTGGTCGCCATCCGCGACGGCGAAGTCACCAAACGCGACATCGCCGCGGTCATCGACGCGGCGCGCGCGCTGGCGATTCCCAACGACCAGCGCATCCTGCATGTGCTTCCGCAGGACTTCATCATCGACGGCCAAGACGGCATCCGCGAGCCGGCCGGCATGTGCGGCGTGCGGCTGGAAGCGCGCGTGCACATGATTACCGGCGCCGACAGCGCGGCGCGCAACATCGTCAAGTGCGTGCGCCGTTGCGGCTTGGAAGTGGACGACATCATTCTCGAGCAGTTGGCGTCCAGCGAGTCGGTGCTGACCGACGACGAGCGCGAACTCGGCGTGTGCATGATTGACATCGGCGGCGGCACCACCGACATCGCGGTGTTCTCGGACGGCGCGATTCGGCATTCCTCGGTGATTCCCATCGCCGGCGACCAGGTGACCAACGACATCGCGGTGGCGTTTCGCACCCCGGCCCAGTCGGCCGAGGAAATCAAAAAGAAATACGGCTGCACATTGGTACAGTTAGTGGACGAGGGACAGACCATCCAAACGCCAAGCATGGGCGGGCGGCCGTCGCGCACTTTGTCGCGCCAGAACCTGGCCGAAATCATCGAACCGCGGGTCGAAGAACTCCTGCTTCTGGTGCAAGCCGAACTGCGGCGCAGCGGCTTGGAAGCGTTAGTGCGCTCCGGCGTGGTGCTGACCGGCGGCAGTTCGCGCACCGAGGGCATCGTCGAATTGGCGGAGGAAATATTTCATCTGCCGGTGCGTTTGGGCTTGCCGAACTACGACGGCGGCCTGGCCGAAGTGGTGCGCAATCCGATTTACGCCACCGGCATAGGCCTAGCGCAGTTCGGCCACGCCAACCGTGTGCGCCTGGCGCAGTTGGCGGTCGAGCCGGGCCGCTTGCGCGGCGCGTGGATGCGCGCCTGGGGCCGCGCCAAGGGCTGGTTCAAAGGCAGTTTTTAGCGCGCCATCGCATCCATCGAATTCATTCCACTCCGCGCGCCGGCGTCTCATCAATTCGCGCGCGCGGGCTCCAACCGGTTTTCCAACAGAGGGCATTCCCATGTTAGAGTTTCAAGAAACGCCGTGCAAACAGGCGGTCATCAAAGTCATCGGCGTCGGCGGCGGCGGCGGCAACGCGGTCGAGCACATGGTCGACGCCGAACTCGACGGTGTCGGCGTCATCAACGCCAACACCGACGCCCAAGCCTTGACCCGCTCAGGCGCGGCCACGGTGCTGCAAATCGGCGAGGGCCTGACCAAAGGCCTCGGCGCCGGCGCAAACCCCGACATCGGCCGCCAGGCCGCGGTCGAGGACCGCGAGCGCATCGCCGAATCCATCAAGGGCGCGGACATGGTGTTCATCGCCGCGGGCATGGGCGGCGGCACCGGCACCGGCGCCACCCCGGTCATCGCCGAGTTGGCGCGCGAGATGAAAATGCTCGCGGTGGCGGTGGTCACGCGGCCGTTCCCGTTCGAGGGCCCGAAGCGCATGCAAGTCGCGCACGAAGGCATCCGCGAATTGCAGGCGCATGTCGACTCGCTGATTGTCATCCCCAACGAGAAGGTGTTGGCGGTGATGGGCCAGAGCGCGACCATGGTCGAGGCGTTTCACGAAGCCGACAAGGTGCTGTTCAACGCGGTGCAGGGGATTTCCGAGTTGATTACCCGGCCCGGATTCATCAATGTCGACTTCGCCGATGTGCGCACGGTGATGTCGGAGATGGGCATGGCGATGATGGGCTCGGCGGTCGCCAGCGGCGAGAACCGCGCCGCGGAGGCGGCCAAACTGGCGATTTCCAGCCCGCTGCTGGAGGATGTCGACCTGCACGGCGCGCGCGGCATGTTAGTGAACATCACCGCCTCCAAGGAGATGACCATCGGCGAATACGAGGCGGTCGGCACCGCGGTCGGCGAGTTCGCGGCCGGCGACGCCAATGTGGTCATCGGCACCGCGCTCGACGCCGGCATGCAGGAGCAGTTGCGGGTGACGATGGTGGCCACCGGCCTGGCGGACCCGAAAGCGCAGCGCAGCGGCGGTGGCAACGCTCAATCGCCGGCCAATTCGCATTTGCGCCCGGTGCCGCAGCCGCGCCGCCTGCCGCCGCAGCGCGCCGCGACCTCGGCCGCCGAGGCCCTCGGCCTGAACGCCCAGGACTACGACCTGCCGCCGTTTCTGCGCCGGCAAGCGGACTGACGGCGGGGAGGGCGCTGTCGCCGTCGGCGGTGCCGTCGTCGGTCGCCGGCGTCGGTCGGCCGGTCGCCGCCCGGTCGCCCCCACGAAATCCATGCGCCGCGGAATTGGATTCGCCAACCGAGTTTGCTTGACGCGCCGTGGTGTGGTAGTGTCGCGCCCTCGTTCCGCAACCGACACCGTCACCCAACCCCACCAACCCCACCAGCCCCACCGTGAGCGCGGCAGCCGCGTGATTAAACAGCGCACCCTAAAAAACATCATCCGCGCCACCGGCGTCGGCCTGCATACCGGGGAGAAAATCTACCTGACCTTGCGCCCGGCCCCGGCCGACACCGGCATCATTTTCTTGCGCGTGGATTTAGAGCGGGCGGTGGAAATCGCGGCCCGGCCCGGCAATGTCACCGACACCCGGCTGTCCACCACGCTGGAAGCCGACGGCGTAAAAATCTCCACCGTCGAGCATTTAATGTCGGCGTTCGCCGGCCTCGGCATCGACAACGCCTTCGTCGAAGTCAGCGCCCCGGAAGTGCCGATAATGGACGGCAGCGCCGGCCCGTTCGTGTTCCTCCTGCAATCAGCCGGCATTCGCGAACAAAACCGCCCCAAGCAATTCATCCGCATCAAAAAACCGTTGCGCATCGCAGATGGCGACAAGTGGGTCAAGTTCGAGCCGTTCAACGGTTTCAAAGTGTCATTCGCCATCGACTTCAAGCATCCGATTTTGCAAAACTCCACGCAAGTCGCGTCGGTGGATTTTTCCACCACCTCGTTCGTCAAAGATGTCAGCCGCGCGCGCACCTTCGGTTTTATGGAAGACTTGGAAGCGCTGCGCAACGCCGGCCTGGCGCAAGGCGGCAGTTTCGACAACGCCATCGTGCTGGACTCGTTCCACATCCTCAACGACGACGGCCTCAGATACAAAGACGAATTCGTCAAACACAAAGTCCTGGACGCCATCGGCGATTTATACCTGCTCGGCCACCCCCTCATCGGCGCCTTCAGCGCCCACAAATCCGGCCACGCCTTAAACAACCGCCTACTGCGCAAGTTAACCGCAGACCAATCGGCCTGGGAACTCATCTCCTACGAAGACGAAACCGAACTCCCCATCGCCTTCGTCCGCACCGTGGCGGAAGTTTGAGTCGGCGTTTGTTGTGTTGACAACGGCGAAGACGCAGTTTTAGTATTCCCACAAGTGAAGTCAGCGACCGAGCGTTCGATGCAATATCCTTTTCCTTTCGAGCCGGCGAAGGCGGTGGAGTGTGTGCTGTATCTTGCCGCCCGCTTGCCGCGCCCGGGGCTGCATAACATCGCCAAGATTTTTTACTTTGCCGACAAACGCCACCTGCGCGAATACGGCCGGCTGATTTGCGGCGACAGTTATGTGGCGATGAAATACGGCCCGGTGCCGAGCGCGATATACGGCATGCTGAAAGCGGTGCGCGGCGATGCGCGCGACCAGTGGACTCCGCGCCGCGCTGTTGTTAAACGCGCCAAGGATGCGCTGGCGGTGAGCGGTTGCCGGGTCAAACCGTTGCGCGAAGCCGACCTGATGGAACTCAGTGATTCCGATGTGGAGTGCATCGAATGGGCGGTCAAAAAATACGGCCGCTGTTTGTTTAATGAGTTAACCCATGTCAGCCATGACGCGGCGTGGAAAAGTACGCCGCCAAACACCGCCATTTCCTTGGAGGCAATGACCACGCACTGCAGGGGGCGGGGGGCGTTGCTGAATTATCTCCGGAACACCGCTCCTTGAGCCGCCCCGCCCGAATCGGGGAATGGGATGTATTTTGGGTGCCACAGTGCCGCCACTCCAAACCCGTTAAAGACAAGTTCGTCGTTGTTGTCGCCGCCCAGCCCCGGCCCTTGGGCTTGTTTATCAATTCCAGCATTCCGCGGTTTCTCCGCGAAAACCAGCACCGCATGAAATGTTACGCCGCGATTTCCGCTGAAGAACACCGCTTTCTCAGCCATCATTCATATATCGCCTGCGACCGCCTGTTTCCGTTCACATTGCAGGAACTGACCGGCAAAAAAGGCTTTCTTTCTCCGGCCGCCCGACACCAAGTCAAAAACGCCGCGCAAAAATGCCCGGTGCTAGAGAAAAAGCAAAAAATCCTCATCAACAAAGCCCATGCCTCCCATCCCGGCGATTGATTTGAAGGACGGCCGATAAGGGCGGTTGGCGGAAAGATAAAGACTCCAGGCTTTGGCTCGGAGTCCAGCGTCTTTTATTTATCCGTTGCTTGCCTTTCCGCCGCCGCCGTCGCGCGCTTCGCCAACCTCCGCAGGGCTTGCGCTAATGGGGGGTGGTCGATGGTTTCGGCCAATGATTTGAGGTGCGCGGCGCTGGCGGGGGAGAGGCGGAACGGCGGGCGGGTTTTGCGCGGGGGCGGGGCGGGCGGGGGCGGGCGGGTTTTTACCGTGATGGAGTTGGCGGCGATGCCGTTGCGGGTTAATTCTTGGAGCAAGCCCGGCGCGCGGTGGCGGATTTCATGGCCCCACGCCGCGGCCTCGACGAACACCACCAGCCGGCCGGACGCGAACAGCAGCGGCGTCGAGCGCGCGGCCGCGGGGCCGAAATGCCGCGTCCAGAAATCCGCCAGCCGCCGTTGCGCCGCATCATCGGCCGGCCGCTCGGCCGCGGCGACCGGCAACGCCGCCAGCAAACCGGCCACGGTCCGCCAGTCGCCGCTGCGCCGGTCACCGCGGCGTTGACTGATGTCGCGCCGGGCGCCGCGGCGTTGACTGATGTCGCGGCCGGGGTGGTGACCGCGGTTGTCGTCGCGTCGTTTCATCGCGCGATTATAACGGCGCGCTCGGAGGCGGCGTTGGCGTTTTCATTTCGCCAACAGTTCGCGCAACGGTGTTTTGCTTTCCGCATCGAACCAATGCTCGATGAGACGGTGAGAGATGGAAATCGCCGGCGACAAGCGCAGTTGGTTTTGTTGCAACGCGCGCGTTAACGCGTCGCGAGTGAACCATTGCGCGTGCTCCAGTTCATCGCCGTCGACTTTGATGCGCGCGTCTTGCGCTTGCGCGAAGTAGCCGAGCATCAGCGCGCCGGGGAAGGGCCACGGTTGCGAGGCGTGGTAGCGCAGGGCGGTGACGATAACGCCGGCTTCTTCGCGCACTTCGCGCAGCACGGTTTGCTCCGCCGATTCGCCCGGCTCGACAAAGCCGGCCAGCACCGAATACCTTTGCTGCTCCCAGCCGGCCTGGCGCGCCAGGAGGCATGCGCCGGCGTGTTCCACTAATACGATGACGGCCGGGTCGGTGCGCGGAAACTGCGCGCGCCCGCAACCGCCGCAGCGCAAAACATGGCCGCCGCTTTCCGCCCGCAACGGCGCGGCGCAGGCCGGGCAATGGCGGTGGCAACGCCGCCAGTGCACCAGGGTTTTGGCGTAGGCGAGCAGCGATGCATGTTCGGCGTTCATGTTTGATGCGGCGATGCGCAGGTCGATGAAGTCACCGTTGCTTGTTGCGTTGGCGATGACACTGTTGTCGATGCCACCGTTGTTATCGACGCCGCTGTCGACACCGCTATCGACTTCACCGTCACCGGCGTCCACCGCAAACACCGCGCCGCCGTCGATGCAGCCGAGGAACATGGCATCGGCCAACGCATCATCATCGACTTGTTCGCAGTTCAAAAACACCGGCGCGGCGTGCTCCATGTTAATTAAGCAATCGCCGCCGCGCACCGTCACGAACAAACTCGCGGCATCGCATCGGCGCGCCGCCAACCAGTCGTCATCGCCGCGCCGCTCGGCGCAGCGGTCGAGATTGCTGACGGTGAAACTGTTTAGCAGCGCGCGGCGGTAAGCGTCCATGCGGCGTTAAGCGTTAACTGGTTGGCGCGCCGGCGAAATGCAATGAAGCGAAGCGAAGTTAAGCGAAGCGAAGTTAACCGGCGGCGATGCCGCCGTCGCGACCGTCACTCACGGTCGGACATGTCCGTCGCCGACCACGATGTATTTTTGGCAGGTCAAACCTTCCAAGCCGACCGGGCCGCGCGCATGCAGTTTGTCGGTGCTGATGCCGATTTCCGCGCCGAGGCCGTATTCAAAACCGTCGGCGAACTGCGTCGAGGCGTTCACCATCACCGAACTGGAATCCACCCGGCGCAAAAAGCGGCGCGCGCTTGCAAGGTTTTCGGTGACGATGGAATCGGTGTGGCGCGAGCCGAAGGTGTTGATGTGCGCGATGGCTTGTTGCAAACCGTCGACCACGCGCACCGCGAGAATGGCGTCGAGATATTCGGCGTACCAATCGTCCTCGGTGGCGGGTTTCATCCGCGGCACGATGGCGCGCGACTTGTCGCAGCCGCGCAACTCGATGCCGCGCTCGATGTACTGCCGCGACAGTTGGGGAAGCAACCGGCGCGCGACGCTCTCGGCGACCAACAACGTTTCCATCGCGCCGCAGATGCCGTAGCGTCGCGCCTTGGCGTTGAACGCCACGCGCATGGCTTTTCCTAAATCGGCGTCGTCGTCGACATACACATGGCAGACGCCGTCGAGATGACGGATGACCGGCACCATGGCGTCGCGACTCACGCGCTCGATTAAACTTTTGCCGCCGCGCGGCACGATGACATCGATGCACTCGCGCATGCGCAGCATCTCGCCGACCGCGGCCCGGTCGGTGGTCTCGACCAACTGCGCCGCGGCCGCCGGCAGTTGCGCTTGCTGCAGGCCGGCGCGCAATGATTCGGCGATGGCGCGGTTGGAGTGAATCGCCTCGGAGCCGCCGCGCAAGAGCACCGCGTTGCCGGCTTTCAAACACAACGCCGCGGCGTCGACGGTGACATTCGGCCGCGACTCGTAGATGATGCCGATGACGCCGAGCGGCACGCGCATGCGCCCGACCTGAATGCCGCTCGGCCGGTACGCCATGCCGCTGACTTCGCCGACCGGGTCCGGCAGCGCCGCGACTTGGCGGCAGCCTTCGGCCATGGCGGCGATGCGCCCGGCGTCCAGCGCGAGACGGTCGAGCAACGCGTCGCTCAACTTTGCCCGTTTGCCGGCGGTTAAATCTTCGGCGTTGGCTTCGATGATGCGCGCCTCATCATCGCGCAGACATTGCGCCACCGCCTCCAACGCCGCATTCTTATCCGCCGTCGCGGCCTCGGCCACCACCACCGCGGATTCCCGCGCCGCCTGGCCGAGACGGCGCATGTAATCGCGGGCGTCGGCAGCGTTGATGTCGGTGACGTGGGTGGCTTTCATGGTCGGTGGCGGCGGGGTTGTGGGGGTGGGATTGTAAGGTAAAGTGGGCGGAGTTTCATGCCGCCACTCCGGCGGCAGCCGGAGTCCAGAGTCTTTGCTTTTTCGTCGATATTTCGATGCGTTTAGATTGCCATCCATGGCGTCTGGATTCCGTGTTCCCGCACGGAATGGCGGGTTTTTGCCGTTGTTCGGGGATTGACGGTAGCGGCGAGAAATGGTCAAATCCTCGCCGATTTTGATAACCATTCCCGGAGCAAACCGTCTGATGGACATAAAAGACCTGAAACTTCGCGCCGAACAAGGCGAGCCGAAAGCGCAGATCCGTCTCGGCGAGAAGTATTACTTTGGCGAAAGCATGACGAAAGATTATGCGCAAGCCACGCATTGGTTTCGCAAAGCCGCTGAACAAGGCAATGCGGAAGGGCAATTCAACCTCGGCTGGATGTATTTTAATGGCAAAGGTTTGGCGGAAGATGATGCGCAGGCCGTGCATTGGTTTCGTAAAGCCGCTGAACAAGGCCATGTGGAAGCGCAATGCAATCTCGGTGCATACTACTTAGGCAAGGGGTGTGAACAAGATTATGCACAAGCCGCGCACTGTTTTCCGCAAGCCGCGCACTGGTTTCATAAGGCCGCCGAACAAGGTGATGCGGCCGCACAATTCAGCCTTGGCATGATGTATAGAGGGTACATTGCCGAGTCAGAAAACAATAAAAATGATGAGCAGGCGGCGTACTGGTGTCTCAAGGCCGCCGAACAAAACCATGCGGAAGCGCAAGACAATCTCGGTTCGATATATGAAGAGGAAGGGGAATACATAGCGGCTCACAAATGGTACAGCGTGGTCGTTGCACAGGGAAATGATGACAGGAGGGAGTATCTCGGCTTGCTGGAAGAGAGCATGTCACATGACGAAATTGTCGAGGCCAAAAAGCAGGCTGACCAGTGGCTTCGGGCGCATCAGAATATTATCAAACAAGAAAGCTAAATGTTCGGCCGAGCATCGACCGGGTGAAAGCGGCTTACACAAGTGTGAGACCAATGAATATCGCGGACAAAATTGAAAATTGTCAAAGAAAGTGGGCTCGCGCAGAACCCCTTGAACTTTCTTCGACCGGCTATTCTTGCTTGCGGCTTGAGGACAATTTATTTCGACCCATGAATTCCGACACATTTGACGAATTCAAGAAGGGGGACGGTGATGAATTGGACGGAAAAATGCGCGCGTTAAATTCTTCATCCGCATTGGCGTGCAATTTCTTTGATTACTGGCGGCAAGGTAAAGAGACCAAACCGCTCGCTGACGCACTTAGCGTTGCGGATGTCCGTGGTCTTTGCTTCGAACAAAAATTTCCAACGGGACTTCCTGGAAATCCACCCAATCTCGATGTCGTTTTTCAGGTGTCCGATGATTCAATGCTTGCGATTGAATGCAAGTTCACCGAGCCGTATAGCGGCGACATTGCCAAAAAGAATCGTTTAGTGGATTCATGTTTTCTCCACAAGAACGGGCAAAATAAAGAATTGTGGGGAGACAAAGAGTTGCGTGGTTGTCAGAATGTCGCGCAACAGTTGCGGGAGGAAGAATTGTGCTATCACCATTTAGACGCCGCTCAATTGCTGAAGCACATGCTCGGCCTTGCGAATTCTAAAAACAATCAGCCCAAGCATTATGGTAAATGGGAAATTTTATATCTGTGGTTTGACTCCACCGGAAAGGCGGCGGAACACCACAAGCAAGAAATTGACGAGTTCATCAAAGCGGTCGGCAACGATGACGGAGTGGTCGGCGACGGCGGAAAGATTCGCGCGATGACATACCAGAATCTTTTTAAGCGCTTGCCGAAAAAATTGGGCGACTCACACAAGGAGTATCAGGCATATAGAGAATACCTCGCCCAACGGTATTTCCCGGAAAATTAAACCGCGCCCGGCGGATTTTTCCGGCTTGGACGCCCGAATCCAGAGTCTTTTTTTGCATTCTCGCCAGGTCAATTAAAGACTCTGGATTCCGGGTCAATGGAAAATAGTGGCGCTGCGCTCCTTGTTTTCCAATCGTCCGGAATGACGGAGTGGGCGATTTTTCGGTGTGGTGTCAATTGCCGTCCCCCCGCTCGGTGACGGGGGCAGGCTTGGCGTCTGGATTCCGTGTTTCTGCACGGAATGGCGGGTTTTGCCGTTGTTCGGGGATTGACAGCGGTGGCGGGGGCGGCCATAATCTCGCCCAATTCCCGCCGCTTTTGGCGGACACTCTCGGAGCAAATCACCATGAACATGAAACTTCGTATGGCGTTTCTCGGCGCGCTTTGTTGCGCGTTGATAGTTCCTGTATGGGCGCAGAACGGATGTTCAGGCGGTTATCAAGAATGTTTGCAACTTGCCAAACAAGGCGATGCGGATGCGCAATTCGATCTCGGCGTGATGTATAACGAAGGTAGTAAGGTGCCAAGGAATCATGCGCAAGCAGCGCGTTGGTTTCGCAAGGCTGCCGAGCAAGGGCATGCGGATGCACAAGCCGGTCTCGGTTGGCTGTACGGTATGGGTAGGGGGGTGCCGCAAGATTACGTAGAGGCTTATAAATGGTTTAGTCTGGGGGCGGCGCAAGGAAACGAAAGCGCCAGAAGCGGTATCGCTCTGATGAAACACGTATTATCATTGAAGCGCAGAAGCGAGTGACTGAATAGATTCCCGAAAACGCCGCATCCCGGCAACCCAACCAACCGTTCGCTCGAACCCGTTTGTTATGTTAATCGCCCCATCTGCCATTAGAGAAATATGCCGGAAAACTGACCGGAGATTGTGGAACGCGTATGGCATCCATGAAGGTAAATCGCGTCCGGAAGAGCCGTTTTCTCGCTTGCTTTTTCCAACTGATGCTAATGGGGACATTAGAGTAAGTGAGCAAGAAGCCCGTTTTGCATTTTTGGAATCTGTTCTTGAGAGCGGTTTTTTCTACTCGGTGGAAACGCCTACCAACGAACAGTATCAATTTAAGGGGGAATATGCGCGTGCAGCACAAACCGATTTTACTATTCTCGACAAGACAAATGCGCACACTCTAAATGTGGAATTTAAAAAAGACACAGATATTGATACACAGGATGACGTTGCCGTATACAAAGATGTGCAAAAATTATTGCGCGAATCGGCACCGGGTATGTGGTTTCATTTAGTCGAATCCGTGAATACCGAAACTCTGGGAAAAATTTTGTATCGCTTATGTTCGGAATTTTCCAAGGGTTTGCAAATGCCAGAATTAAATTTGAACGGAAAAAGCAAGGCTGTCTTTTTTCATGTCTGCGTTTTGAGACATGGTTTTTCCATACACAAGAGAATCGATTTTTCCCAATCTTCCGATTCACACGAGGGAGAATTTTCTTTTTCGTATAATGTTTCGCGGCAACGGTTTAATGGCTCAAGCAACCCAAACAAATGGGATGTTCACCAAAACAATTATTAGCAAACAAACATAAAACGTTGTTTGTGGAAACTGCAACGCCGAGAGCAATTGCTCGCCGCGGATTTCAAACCCCCACCCCACAAACCCCCAACCCGATGCTCTCAATTTCTTCCCAGATGTCGCGGCGTT
>JAPPPS010000061.1 GCA_028817405.1 Gammaproteobacteria bacterium | reverse complement strand
GAATATAGTCGCTACGCTTCCTTATTCCTCTACCGCACGGAATGACGGCCCCCGCGCGCAACTCCACCACCACATCAAAGATTAGAACCTACACTCCACCAACGCCACCCGGCATGGCGTCTCAATAATCCGGTCCAGCAAGTTGTCATACTCGATGCTGTTGATTTGATAATCCACGCTGTCGTCGATGTGGTCGATTTTGGCGTCGCGCTCGTCGCGGTATGCCTGCAGCAAATCCCGAAACGACGCGCCGCCGTCTTGGTAGTCGCGCAGTTGAATCGCCGCGCTGCGAATCGCCGCATCGATGGCTTCCAGATAGCGCGTCTCGTCCAGCGTCAGCAGCGCATGCAAACGCTGCGCATCGGCCACGATGTCCTGCAGTTCGTCTTCATAACTGATTTCCAACCGGCGCACGCCCAACTGAAACTTCTGCAAGTTCGCTTTGTTGGAAATGTTGCCGCCCAACGGATAACTGAACTCCAGCGCCGCGATGTAGTTGGTGCGGTCGTCGTCGAATTCGGAACTGCGGGTGTTGCCTTTGTCGGAATCATATTCGGCGCGCAAGCCAAAATCCAACTTCGGCAGGTTTTGATTCTCGTAATACGCGATTTCGATGCGATTCAATTCCATGCTGAGCGCGATGCGGTACAGTGCGCGGTTGTGCGCTTTCAAATACGCGCTCAAGTCGCCGCGCAGCGGCGCGATGCGTTTGGTGAAATCGTATTCGGCGGTCGCATGTAAAATCGCCGGGTCGTCCAGCAGAATCGACAGTTTTTCCTTGACCGCCTGCAACTCCAACTCCGCTTCCGATAAATCTTGCTCGACTTGCAACGTCGCGCTTTTAAGCAGCGCCTCCTCGGCCGCATCGCGCGGTTGCAGCGCGCGCAGTTTATCCAACAGTTCGCGGTTGATGTCGGCCTGGCGTTGATACAACACCCACGACAAATAATCGCTGAGCCGCGCTTCGAGAAAATCTTCCTTCGTCTCATAAAACGACAACTGCTGACGCTGCAAGTCGATGATGTCGCGGTGATGCGTTTTCAACGACAGCGCATTGGAGTCATGCTTCAACAACGGATAGTCGAATTGAATGTAGTGACGGGTTTCAAACTCTTCGACATGGTGGGATGAGATTCTGTCGTCGCGCGTCTGACTCATCGACGGCACATCATTTCTTTCCAAGGTGCCGCCATCCTTGTTGCGGTTGATGCCTAATTTCAAACTGCCGGGATGCGACAAGAAGCGCTTCTCGACTTCCACGCCAACCTCCCGCTCATAATAGCGCGTTTGGTTGTCGTAGTCGGTGAAAGTTTTGTTGCGGTCCAGGTCGCGGTAGCGGTAGCCCAAGTCCATCGTCACTTCCGCTTTCCAGTTCGCGTAATTGGCGCGGCTGGCGTCGCGCTCGATGCGCTTGATGTCGAGGCCGATTTGCGCCTCTTCGAGCAGTTTGTCGTGCGCCAACACCTTGGCGATAAACTCGGCCTCGCTAATGGCAACCGCCGGCCCCGACAGCAACGCCAACATGAACGCGCCGGCGCAGCCGACAACCCACCGCCAAACCCGACCGACATTGCAGGTATCGCCGCGGACTACGCCGCAGTTCTTGCCGCGGATTGCACCGCGGTTGTGCCCACGGCTTACGCCGCGGTTTTGCCCGCGAATTGCACCGCAGTTGCGGCCGCAAATTTGCCCACGGTTTTCACCGCCGGCCTGGTCACGAATTGCGCTCGAGATGTTCCCTGTCTTGTACATCGTTGCATCCTTGCAGATGAGAGTGATTTGATTCACCGGCCATTCTACGCCCCCATCAACGGCGAATGCAACCTCAAATCAAAAAAATTTTCCCCAGCCATCCACCGCCCCACCGCCACTCCGGTGGCAACCGGAGTCCAGAGTCTTTCGCCGATTCCGCGCCGGCCCAATATAAAGACTCTGGACTCCGGATCCAGTCCGGAGTGGCGATTGAGCGTCTCCGCGGCAAAACCAATCCCCGCCGCCACGGCCGCGGCCCCCCACTCGCCACGCCCACGGTCTGTTGAGCGGGCGTCCAGCGTCTTTGCTTTTTGTTGCTTGCTCGCCGGCCCAATTAAAGACTCTGGATTCCGTATCGGAGGAAAATAGTGGCGCTGCGTTCCTTGTTTTCCAACCGCACGGAATTGCGGTGTTGCCGCCGCGGTTACCGCGCTTTCCCTATCTGCCCGCGGTCGCGCAAGGCGTGGTCCATGAGAACCAACGCCAGCATCGCCTCGGCAATCGGCACCGCGCGGATGCCGACGCAGGGGTCGTGGCGGCCGGTGACGGTGACGTCCACCGCGCGGCCCGCGAGGTCGACGGTGCGGCCCGGGGCCGCGATGCTGGAAGTGGGTTTGAACGCGATGTGCACTTCGATGTTCTGGCCGCTGGAAATGCCGCCCAAGATGCCGCCCGCGTGGTTGCTTAAAAATCCATCCGGCGTCATCTGGTCGCGGTGCGCGCTGCCGCGCTGTTGGACCGCGCCGAAGCCGGCGCCGATTTCCACGCCTTTGGCGGCGTTGATGCCGAGCATGGCTTTGGCGATGTCGGCGTCCAGGCGGTCGAACACCGGCTCGCCCCAGCCGGCCGGCGCGCCGCGCGCCTCGACATAAACGCGCGCGCCGACCGAGTCGCCGGCGCGCCGGACTTCGTCGATAAGCGCGGCCAGACGGTCGACCATGGCCGGGTCCGCGGCGAAAAACGGATTGGCGTCCACCGCGCTCCAGTCCCGGCGCGCGATGTCGATGTCGCCGATTTGGGTGACGCAGGCGCGGATGGAAACGCCGTGGTTTTCGGCAAGGTATTTGCGCGCGATGCCGCCGGCCGCAACGCGCATGGCGGTCTCGCGCGCCGAGGAACGGCCGCCGCCGCGGTGGTCGCGCGCGCCGTATTTTTGCAGGTAGGTGTAGTCGGCGTGGCCGGGCCGGAACCGGTCTTTGATTTTGGCGTAGTCGCGCGGGCGGGCGTCTTGGTTGCGGATAAGCAGGCCGATGGGGGTGCCGGTGGTCGCGCCTTCGAACACCCCGGACAAGATTTCCACGCGGTCCGATTCGCGCCGCTGGGTGGTGTATTTGGATTGGCCCGGCTTGCGGCGGTCGAGGCCCGGTTGCAGGTCGGCGGCGCGCAACGCCAAGCCCGGCGGGCAGCCGTCGACCACGCCGCCGAGGGCCGCGCCGTGGCTCTCGCCGAAGGTGGTGAGGATGAAACTTTTGCCGATGCTGTTGCCGGACATGATGCGGTGGGTTTTAGGCGCGTTGCGCGGCGATTGTAGCGCATCGCGGTTTGGCGGCCGCGGCCCGGCCGCGCGCCGACCGTTATGCGCCGGCCACTCGGCGCGCGCCCGCCGCCGCGGCCGGCGCATAACGCAACAGCGGCGCCACCGCCCGGTACAACACATCCGCGGCCCACCGCTGGCCGGCCGCCTGCTCGATGTGGTCTTGGCGAATTTCAATCAGCGCCATGTCGACGCCGCGCGTTTGCGCATGCGCGTGCATGGCGTAGCCGCGCGGCGCGCGGGCGTGGTAGGGCTGGTTGTCGCCGATGCATAAACCGCCGCCGTCTTCCTCGCCAATCGCGCGCAAGTTGGCGATGACCGCCTCCGCCACCGCGCGCTGCTCTTCCCACAACACGCCGAAGTCCCACGGCCGCGCCTCGACTTGCCCGCGCATGCGCGGCGCGAAACTATGCACCGCGACAATCAACGGGCGGGCGAATTGCGCTTGCAAGTCGTCCACCAACGCGCGGTAGGCGGCGTGATACGGCGCGAATAATTCGTCGATGCGTTGTTGTTTTTGCGCCGCGGTCAGCCCGGTGTTGCCGGGGATTTCGACGCCGTCGCTGACCGCCGGAATTAAAGTCGGGTCGTCCAAGTGACGGTTCAGGTCGATGACCAGGCGCGAGTAATTCGCCAGCAGCAGCGGCGCGCGCAACCGCCGGGCGAGGAGTTCCGACACTTGCCGGGCGCCGATATCGAAAGCGATATGCGTCCGCATCGCTTGCGCCGCCAGGCCGAGGTCGCCGAGTCGCGCCGGAATATGCAAGCCCGCATGGTCGCAGCAGATGATGACCGGGGCGCGGCCGTTACCGTCGATGTCACCGTCACCGTCGACGCGACTGTCGCGAACGCCGTCGCTGTCACCGTCACCATCGCGAACGCCGTCGCGAACACCGTCACCGTCACCGTCACCATCGCGAACGCCGTCGCGAACACCGTCACCGTCACCATCACCGTCACCGTCACCATCACCGTCACCGTCGCGAACACCGTCGCCGGCAAAATCCCCGCCACCCACAACATCGAAAACCGCCGGGTCCCCGGCGGTAAGCAACGCATCAGTTTGAGAATCGGCGGCGTCCATTAGTCGGTTCATTGCGGCATAATCGCGCGCGCCGCCCAAGTCGACTCGACATGCGGCGCGGCGAAACAATTGCAAACAACATGCGAAATCATACAACGGATTACCTCCTGCTGCTGTTGCTGGCGTTGATTTGGAGCGCGTCGTTTCTGCTGATTAAAATCGGCGTCGCTACCATCGGCCCGGTCACGCTCACGGCCGCGCGCATGGTCATCGCCTCGGTGTTGCTGCTGCTGTGTTTGGCGGTGATGCGCGTCGGCATTCCGCTGCACCGTCGCGCGCTGGCGTTGTATTTCGCGGTCGGTTTTATGGGCAACACCTTGCCGTTCATTCTCATCGGCTGGGGCGAGATTCACATCGACAGTTCGCTTGCCGCGATTATGATGGGCGTGATGCCGATTACCACTTTTGTGCTGGCGCATTATTTTGTTCCCGATGAACCGATGACCGCGCGCAAAGTCATCGGCATCGGCCTCGGCTGCGGCGGCTTGCTGACCTTGGTCGGCTGGTCGGCGTTGGCCGGCATCGGCGCGCATGCGTTGGGGCAGTTGGCGGTGCTGGCGGCCGCGGTGTGCTACGGCGTGGTCACGGTATTCGTGCGCACCCAGCCGGCGTTCGGCGGCGTGCAAACCGCGGCCGGCGTGGTCATCGTCGGCATGCTGACCAGCGTGCCGCTGGCGTTCGTGCTCGAAGACCCGCTGGCGTTCGCGCTGGATGCTGCGGGCATCATCGCCGCGCTGTTGCTCGGCATCTTCCCCACCGCGCTGGCGTCGCTGCTGTACTTCCGCGTCATCCGCAACCTCGGCGCGACCACCTTCTCGCAACTCAACTACGCCATCCCGGTGTTCGGCGGCCTGTGGGGCGTGCTTCTGCTCGGCGAACGATTAGAACCACGCATGTTGGCGGCGCTGGGCTTTGTGCTGGCGGGGGTTTATTTCATTCAATCGAAAACCAAAACGCGGCCGTAGGGCCGTCATTCCGTGCGGTAGAGGAATAAGGAAGCGTAGCGACTATATTCCTCACCGATACGGAATCCAGAGTCTTTAATTGAACCGACGAGCAAGCAACAAAACCAAAGACGCTGAACGCCCGCTTAACAGATTGCGGGCGTGACGGCGCTTCGCGCCGCGCAATTAACCGGCGACGCCCCGCGCGGCAAACAAACAAGGCGGCGAGGATTTCATAAATCGCGGACGCGCTCAATCGCCACTCCGGACTGGATCCGGAGTCCAGAGTCTTTAATTGGGCCGACGAGGAATCGAACAAAAGACTCTGGACTCCGGCTGTCGCCGGAGTGGCGGTGGGTGCGCCCGCTTAACAGACTGCGGGCGTGGCGGGAGGGGAGACCGTGGGGGTGGCGGGTGAGGGGCGGCAGTCGATTCAAACCGGCATCGTCGTGTCGGTTAATTTGCCATCCGTGGCGTCTGGATTCCCGCGTCCAAGCGGGAATGACGGCCCCGGGCATTTTCCGGGTCTCGTCGGCGCTGCGCGCCGCGGAATTAAATTATGTACGGCCGGCGGCGCCCAGGGCCGTCGACGCCTTCGCCAATTGCTTGAGTTTTGCCAGCGCGTTGCCGCTGCGCAGGACTTCGCGGGCTTGGGCGACGCCGGCGGCGATGGAGTCGGAGCGGTCGGCGGCGTATAAAGTCGCGCCGGCGTTTAGCGCCACCATGTCGAACGCCGCGCCCTCAACGCCGCCTAACGCTTCGCGAATCAACGCCAGACTTTGCGCGGCGTCGGCGACCACCAAGTCGTCCAGTGATGCACGGCCGATGCCGAACTGCGCCGGCTCGATGCGGTATTCGTGAATCTCGCCCCGGTCGCCATCGCCGCCGGAAACACCGTCGCCGGAACCGCCACCACCGTCGCCGCAACCATCGCCACCGGAACCGTCGCCACTACCGTCGCCACCGGAAACACCGTCGCCGTTACCGTCGCCGCCACCGTCGCCACCACCACCGTCACCACCCCCGTCACCACCACTCCGCCACTCCGCCACCCATGTCGGCGCGGCGATGGAGATTTCGTCCAAGCCGTCTTCGGAGCAAACCACCAGCGTGTGGACGCTGCCGAGTTCGGCGAATACTTCCGCCAGCGGCCGCACCCACTTCGGGTCGAAAACGCCGACCAATTGATGCGTCGCGCCGGCCGGATTGGTCAGCGGCCCCAGCAAGTTGAACACCGTGCGAATGCCGATTTCGCGGCGCGCGCCGATGACATGGCGGGTGGCGGCGTGGTGGGTCGGCGCGAACATAAAACCGATGCCGCATTGCGCGATGCAGTCGCCGACTTGTTGCGGGTTTAAGGTGATGTCCACGCCCGCGGCCTCCAGCACATCGGCGCTGCCGGCGTTGCCGGTGGCGGCGCGGTTGCCGTGTTTGGCGACCACCGCGCCGGCCGCCGCCGCCACTAACGCGGCCGCGGTCGAGACATTAAACAACCGCGCGCCGTCGCCGCCGGTGCCGACGCTGTCGACGATGGCGTCCGCATCGACCGTCACCGATGCCGCGAACTCGCGCATGGTGGCCGCGGCCGCGGTGATTTCCTCGACCGTCTCGCCTTTAATCGCCAGCGCGGTCAGGAACGCGCCGGTTTGCGCCGGCGTGGCTTCGCCTTGCATGATGACGCGCATGACCGCCTGCATCTCGGCGCGGTTCAAGTCTTCGCCGGCAGCCAGGCGGCGGTTGGCGGTGGGTAAGTCCATGGTGCCTCCGGTTCAGGTTGAGTCGCGGTCGGTCGCGCCGGTCAATTCGCGGCGGTAGCCGAACAGCGCCGGCGTGCCGCCGGTGTGGATGACGGCGATGCGGCGCTGGTCCAGGCGGCCGGCGCGGATTAAATTGAACACCGCCGAGAAAGTTTTGGCGGAGTAGGCCGGGTCGGTGAGCAGGCCTTCGCGCGTCGCCAACAGTCGCAAGTCGCTCAGCGTTTGCTTTGATGCCCGGCCGTAGCCCGGCGCGAACGCGGAATCGTCCACCCGCACCGCGGCCTCATGCACCGCCGCGACGCCCAACAATTCCGCCAGATGCCGGCAACGCGCGAGCACGCGCCGCCGCTGCAATTCCGCGCCGCGGCGCACGCACACGCCGAGCACCGGAATGCGTACCTCCAACAACGCCAGGCCGGTCAGCAACCCCGCGTGAGTCAGGCCGCTGCCGGAGCCGACCGCGATTAAATCGATGCGCGCATCCTGCTGCGCGATTTGCGCCGCCAGTTCGGCCGCGGCCGCGACATAGCCGAGCGCGCCGGTCGGCGTGTGTTCCGCGCCGAGCGGGATGATAAACGGTTGTTTGCCGGCCGCGCGCAGCGCCTCGGCGCGCGCCGCCAATGCATGGTCGGCGCGCTCCTCGTCCTCGCCGACCGCGAAGCGGTGCGCATGCGCGCCGAACAATCGGTCGAGCAGCACATTGCCGGAGCGCAAATAATCGTCGGACGGATTGTCCACCCGCGATTCCAACTGCACATGGCATTCCAAGCCGAGTTTGGCGGCGCCGGCCGCCAACGTGCGCAGCGCGTTCGACTGCACCGCGCCGGTGCTGAGCACGCAGTCGGCGCCGCGCGCCACCGCCTCGCCGAGATAAAACTCCAACTGCCGCGCTTTGTTGCCGCCCATTGCCAAGCCGGTGCAGTCGTCGCGTTTGACATACAACGCGCGCCCGAAGTCGGCCGACAACCGCGGCAATTGTTGCAGCGGCGTCGGCGTGTGCGCCAAGCGCGCGCGCGGGAAAGCGGCGAGAATTTTGTCGAGCGATTTCATCGAGGTTTCAGTCCGCAACAAAACAAAACACCGGCGTTATGCCGGATGGCATAACCCGTCTCGGCCCGCGAAAGCCATTATAACTTGACGCGGAATTAAGCGCGGCGGTGATGCGGCGGCGCGACCGTCGCCGGTGTGACGGTGGGCGCGGCGATAGTTGCCACTCCGGACTGGATCCGGAGTCCAGCGTCTTTAAAGAACCGTCACGGAATCGACGAAAAGACTCTGGACTCCGGCTGTCGCCGGAGTGGCGGCTAAAGCCGCCGTACTTAATTGCCGCCACGCCCGCCCCACCCGCCACGCCCGCAGTCTGTTAAGCGGGCGCAAGGGCGGGAAGCGCCGGCGAGGGAGGGGCCGGCGAGGGCCGGAAAATGCCGGGGGCCGTCATTCCCGCAGGCTTTTAAGCGGGAATCCAGAGTCTTTTGCTTTTTGTTGCCTACTCGCCAGGGTAATTAAAGACTCTGGATTCCGTATCGGAGGAAAACATAGTCGCTACGCTTCCTTGTTTTCCAACCG
>JAPPPS010000031.1 GCA_028817405.1 Gammaproteobacteria bacterium | reverse complement strand
AGCGGATGCCGGTTCCGGCCGCGGCCGTGGAGGCAAAAATCGCTTTTCTGCCGCCAATGTCCGGCCTGGCGGCCACGGAAACCCGTCTTGATGACGGCGCAATCAATGTCCGCATCGGCGAAGGACGGACCGCCGAAGTGTTGCGCAATCTTTGCTACCGGGTTCAGCAAGAAAATCCTGAACAGTGGGAAGCCATAAAGGGCGAAATTCAACGCCTCTTTGGAGTCCGCCTCAACGAGCCGCGTTACATTGCGGAGCGGGGTGAAGTCGCCATGGATTACAAGGACCGAAACTTTACCTTGGACCTTTCATCCAGCGGTCGGGGCTTGCAACAAACTCTGCTGCTGCTCGCGTATATGCGCGCCAACCCCGGCGCTACTCTGCTGCTGGACGAACCTGATGCGCATCTTGAAATTCTTCGCCAACGCCAAACCTATCGATTGATTTCGGATAGGGCGGCCGACAGCGGCAGTCAGATTATTGCGGCGAGTCATTCCGAGGTGTTGTTGAATGAAGCGGCGGACAAAGATTCGGTCATCGCTTTTATCGGCAAACCGCATCCCATTGCCGGGCGCGGCAGTCAACTGCTTAAATCATTGCAGAGCATTGGCTTCGAGCAGTATTACCTTGCCGAGCAAACCGGCTGGGTGCTTTATCTTGAAGGCGCCACCGACCTGGCCATCTTGCAGGCTTTCGCCCGCCGCCTTAAATACGACCAGGCGACCCAAGCGTTGCAGTCGCCATTCGTGCATTATGTCGGCAACCAGCCGAAGCGGGCGGCGGAACATTATCACGGTCTGCGGGAGGCGTTGCCGGACTTGCATGGCGTGGCAATTTTCGACCGACTGGAATCCAAACCAAACTTGGATTCGGTTGATTTGCTGACATGGAAAAAGCGGGAAATCGAAAACTATCTGTGCACCCGAGCCACGCTGGAGGAATATGTGCGGGCGTCGGTTGGAAAAGAATTTTCCGAGCCGCTTTTCCATTCGCAAGCCATCGATGCGCGCATGAAAGCCATGCGCGAATCGATTGAAGAAGTCGCGGGGGCAATGGAAACGCTCGGCCACGGTTCCCCATGGGACGCCGACACCAAAGCCAGCGATGACTTCCTAACACCGCTTTTCCGCGCCTACTTCAAGAAACTTAAACTGCCCAACCCAATGGCAAAGAAGAGTTTCTACGAACTGGCCGAACATGTGCCGGTGAACGCAATCGACCCGGAGATTCGGGAAAAATTGGATGCCATCGTCAAAGCGGCAAAAGCGGCAAAGCCCGGTTAAACGAATCAAAATCGCGTCACCATCGAAGTTAGCCGGCTGACATGACATGCGTTCTGTGCCAGTCCAGCGCGCGCGGCCATTAAGCGGCGCGGCCTTCCGCTTCGTCGCCCCAGGCGTCGAATCCGCGGTGGCGGCGGCGGGCGAAAACATCCAGACGGGGCGTCGGGAAATGCGCGCGGATGTGCTCGTACAGCACCGTCGGCTTTTCGCTGTGGCGGGCCGGCGGCGATTCAAACAGCGTTTTCATGCCGCCGAGCGATTGCTTGGGGAAGCGGCATTTTCCGCGGTAGCCGAACAGGCAGTGCTCGGTGGTGATTTGATACGGGCCGAACGGGCACGGGCCGGTGCGCTTGCTCCAAGTCAGCATCGTGTAGTAGCGAAACCCCCACGCCTCCATCAACTCGAACGCCTGCAGCAAAATCGGCCGGCCGCTGGAGCGCGAGCGGCTGTTGGTCGCCCACAGCCATAAAAACGCGTTGTCCGCCGCCCATTCGTCGATGCGCGCGCCGCGCAGAATTTCGTCCTGCGTCATGGTCGGGTAATCCAGCGCCGGGCCCTGGTTCGGGCGCACGCTGCGGATGCCGGTTTTGCCCTGGTCCCACGGCGGGTCAACGACGATGGCGCGGTACGCGCCGGCCGCGGCCGGCGCATCAAGCGGGGTTTGCATCCGCGTTTTTGCGAGTAAATCCATCCGCGAAGCATACCAAAGCGCGGCGTTTAATGCGCGGTGGCGGCGGCTTGGCGGTCGCGCCGCGGTCACTTTCACCGTCATCACCGCCGCCCGCATGCTAAACTTCGCATCGCCGTTGAACTTTTGCCGCCGACAAACTTCGTCCCGTTATGGACGCCATCTTTAGCGTCGTCCTCCCCGTCTTTGCCCTCATCGCCGCCGGTTATTTGGCCGGCCGCCGCAACTTGCTCGGCGAGGGCGCGGCGGATGCGCTGAACAGTTTCGTTTATTACTTCAGTTTGCCGGCGTTGTTCTTCAACGCGCTGGCGCAGACGCCGCTTGGCGATGTGTTTCGCGTGTCGTTTGCGCTGTCGTTTCTCGGCGGCGCGGCGGTGTGCGCGGCGTTGTCGGTGGCGGTGGCGCGGCTGCTCTTTCACCGCTCGCTCGCCAAGTTGACCATGAACGGCGCGGCCGCGGTGTTCGCCAACACCGGCTACATGGGCATCCCGATTTTGCAAATCGCGTTCGGCGAGCGCGGCGTGCTGGCCGCGGTCATCGGCACCGTGCTCA
Source organism: Gammaproteobacteria bacterium (assembly GCA_028817405.1). Lineage (GTDB taxonomy): Bacteria > Pseudomonadota > Gammaproteobacteria > Arenicellales > Poriferihabitantaceae > JAHRAW01. The sequence goes on along the minus strand of JAPPPS010000031.1, from coordinate 574 downwards.
CCGCGGTGCTGTTCATGACGCTGATGATTGTTCTGCTGGAGACGGCGCGCGCGCGGGAAGGGCGGGTCGTCGGCGGCCTGGCGTTGGCGGCGGCCGGGCTGGCCGGTTTGGCGAAGTCGCCGCTGCTGGTCTCGGCCGCGGTGGGCATCGCATGGTCGGCGCTGGCGTTGCCGATGCCGCAGGTGCTGGGCAACTTCACCGCGCTGCTGGCCGCCACCGCCGGGCCGTGCGCGCTGTTCGCCATGGGGTTGTTTTTGGTCGGCAAACCGGTCGTGGGCTTGCGCGAGGTGGCGGTGGTGAGCGCGCTGAAATTAATTCTCATGCCGGCCGTCACCGCTTGGTTGGCGTTTGGCGTGTTCCAGATGGACGCATGGTGGGCCGCGGCCGTAACCGTGCTCGCCGCCCTGCCCACCGGCTCGTTGGTGTTTGTCACCGCGCATCGATACCGCGTCTATACCACCGAAGCGGCGTCCATCATTTTATGCAGCACGGTGCTGTCGGTGGCGACGCTGTCGGCGGCGTTGGTTTGGTTGGGGGTTTGATTAAAGACTCTGGATTCCTGATCGGTGAGAAA
>JAPPPS010000059.1 GCA_028817405.1 Gammaproteobacteria bacterium | reverse complement strand
TACACCTGCCCCATGTGTCCATCGGTGCGCGCGGAGGCGCCGGGGGCTTGTCCTATGTGCGGCATGGCGTTGGAGGCGGAGGTGGCGTTGCCGGGCGAATCGGATGCCATGGCGGGCGCGGCCGGGGGCGATGCCGGCGCGCCGGACCCGGAACTGGCTGACATGACCCGCCGCTTGCGCGTTTGCGTGGCGTTGACTTTGCCGCTGGCGGCGCTGGCCATGGGCGGATTCGAGGTGCGCGGCTGGTCGCATGCGTTGCAACTCGTCCTTGCCACGCCGGTGGTGCTGTGGGGCGGTTTGCCGTTTTTGGCGCGCGGCTGGCGGTCGGTGGCGGCGCGCCGATTGAACATGTTCACCCTCATCGCCCTCGGCAGCGGCATCGCGTACTGGTACAGCGCGGCCGCGACGCTCGCGCCGCAGGCGTTCCCGCGGCTGCCGGGCGGCGGCCTCGGCCCGGCGGTGTATTTCGAAGCGGCCGCGGTCATCATCACCCTGGCGCTGCTCGGCCAAGTCCTCGAGTTGCGCGCGCGATTCCACGCGGGCGCGGCGATTCGCGCGTTGCTCGGCCTCGCGCCGAACACCGCCCGGCGCATCGAGGCCGGCGGCGAGCGCGATGTGCCGCTCGGCGCAGTGCAAGTCGGCGATTGCTTGCGCATCCGGCCCGGCGAGAAAATCCCGGTCGACGGCGTGGTCGTCTCCGGCGCCAGCGCGGTGGACGAATCCATGCTCACCGGCGAATCGCTGCCGGTCAGCCGCCGCGCCGGCGACCTCGTGATTGGCGCGACGCTGAACGGCAACGGCGCGCTCATCATCGAAGCGCGGCGGGTCGGCGCGCAGACGCTGCTGGCGCAAATCACCCGCCAAGTGGCGCAAGCGCAGCGCAGCCGCGCGCCGGTGCAGCGGTTGGCGGACGCGGTGGCCGCGCGTTTCGTGCCGGCGGTGGTCGGCGTGGCCGCGGTAACTTTCGCGGTGTGGGCGGCGTTCGGCCCGCCGCCGGCCGCGCTGCATGCGCTGGTGAGCGCGGTCACGGTGCTGATTATCGCCTGCCCGTGCGCGTTAGGGCTTGCCACGCCGATGTCGGTGCGGGTCGCGGTCGGGCGCGGCGCGGGCGCGGGGGTTCTTTTCAAGGATGCCGGCGCGCTGGAAACCATGCGCCGCGTCGACACCTTGGTTCTCGACAAAACCGGCACGCTGACCGAGGGCGCGCCGAAGTTGGTGACGGTGGCGGCGGCGGGGGACGGTGGTGACGGTGGTGACGGTGACATCCATCCCCGTCACCCCCGCGGTCTGTTAAGCGGGGGCGACGATGCCGAAACCCGACTCTTGCGCTACGCGGCCGCGCTGGAGCAGGGCAGCGAGCATCCGCTGGCCGCGGCGGTGAGCGCCGGCGCGCGGGCGCGCGGCATCGAGGCCGGCGCGGCGGAGGATTTTCAGTCGCGGCCCGGCATGGGCGTCACCGGCACGGTCGACGGCGCGGCGGTCGGCCTCGGCAACGAAACATTGTTGGCCGAACTCGGCGTCGACATCCGGCCGGATTTGCGCGCGCGCGCCGAGGCGTTGCGCGGGCGCGGCCAGAGCGTGCTGTTCGTGTGCGTCGATGACCGGGTCGCGGGCTTGCTTGGCGCCGCGGACCCGGTCAAAGCCGGCGCGGCCGATGCCATCGCCGCGCTGCGCAAACGCGGCCTGCGCATCCGCATGCTGAGCGGCGACAACGCGGTCACGGCGCGCGCGGTGGCGGCCGAAGTCGGCATCGAGGAGGTCGACGCCGGCGTGCTGCCCGGCGAGAAGGCCGCGCGCATCCGCGAATTGCAGGCGGCCGGGCGGGTGGTGGCGATGGCCGGCGACGGCATCAACGACGCGCCCGCGCTGGCGCAGGCCGATGTCGGCATCGCCATGGGCGACGGCAGCGATGTGGCGATGCAAAGCGCCGAACTCACGCTGGTGAAAGGCGACTTGCGCGGCATCGCCCGCGCGCAGCGCTTGAGCCGCGCGGCGGTGAAAAACATCCGCCAAAACCTGGTGTTCGCGTTCGCCTACAACAGCCTCGGCGTCCCCATCGCCGCCGGCGTTTTGTATCCGGCCTTCGGCATCCTGCTCAGCCCGATGTTGGCGGCGGCCGCCATGAGCGCCAGTTCCGTGTCGGTCATCGCCAACGCGCTGCGGTTGAGGCGGGTGGGGTTGTGAGGCCGCGGCGCTATATTTTCCCCGGAAAAACGCCGCCCGGCGCGACCAGGTGGGCGAGACCTAAAATGGCCGTCAGCCGGTCCGCGCCATGGGCGTAAATCCCGGCGTGAGAAGGGTTTTGGCGCGATGGGAGATGCTTGACTTCCGCGTTCTCAACGCATTTTTTCACACCGCCGACATGGAGTTTGGCGAACCGGCCGTTGGCGCTGAGTTTGAGCGACTTACTCATGTCCTTGCGCACTTTTTCCACTTGCGCGTCGGCCGTGATGTCCGCCCCGAAGTATTCCATCCAGTTGACCGAAAGAAATTCCTCGCCCGGGCGAAACTCGAAAGCGGACTCGGCGATTTTCCCTTCTTTTACCGTTCTGGGTTTGCAATACCGTAAAACATGGTTGGAATCAGGAATGCTTTTGGGTTTTTTCACGCATCTCCCCATTTGTCGACACCGTGCTCGCGCAAGATGTCGATGACTTTTGCAATCGCGCCTTTGCCGCTCCGGCGGAGTTTTTCGTCCGGCCGGTGCGACGGGCCAATCAGCGCAAACGCCGCATTTTTGCCGTCCAACGGTTCGACCAGCAGGTGTTTGTTGTTCGCGATTCGCCATCCCGCGGAAAGCGTCCCGCCCGAAAAAAGCCCGAGCAACGGCTCCCCCAAATCCGGAAAACCGTTCATGAAATTGACAAACCCCCGCGCCGATTCCAGCGAAAGCGGCGCGTCGTCCTCTTCCATATCCTCGGTTGAGCGCAGATAAGCCAGGCGCGCGGCGCACTCGCCAAGGCCCTGCCGCCTTAGGGCAAGAAAGATTCTTTCAAAAGCCGCCGACTCGCCCCAATCCAAACCCCGCGACTCGGCGGAATAGGCCACGGCGCCCTCGGCGACGGTGTTTTTGCGCTCGGTTGACATGCGTTCAGTATAACCAATTC
>JAPPPS010000110.1 GCA_028817405.1 Gammaproteobacteria bacterium | reverse complement strand
TTACCCGTCCGAATCGTAGTAGTGCATTTCCAGCAGGATGCAGCCGTGTTCGGATTTGAAGGGGCCGTGGTGGACGCCGGGCGGGCGGCAGGCGTAGGTGTCGGGGGCGAAACATTCGCCGCCTTTGCCGTGTTCGTCGTTGCCGACGGTGAGGTCGCCGCTCAGCAGGTAGACTTCCTCCCAGTAGTCGTGGACGAACGGTTGGGTGGTGAACACGCCGGCGGCGAATCTGAGCAGGCGGGTGCGGTTGCCGCGTTGGTTTGCCTCGTCCAGCGTGCCGGCCAGGATTTTCTGCTCGATGCCCGGCGGATAACCGGGCAGCGTGTGCCAGCCGTCGTCCATGTCGACGGCGTGGAATTCCAGATGTTCTTTGTCAATCGTCATAACGGCGGTCTCCGGTTGCGGTGATTCGGGAAAGTTGGTCTTCCAGGGAATAACTGTCCAGCATCCGGTCCACCATGCCGGCGCAGCGGTCCCAGTCGAAGGTGCGGAAACTGTGGCCCTTGGTTACGAAGGCGGCGCCGGCGTAAAACATTTCATACTGCGTGTGGCGCGACGCGAACTCGGAGCCGACCGCGTCCCATGCCAGTTTAAAAAACTTCACCCGCGCTTCGGAATCGCCGGCCGGCGACTTCTGGGTTTTGTTAATCATTGCGCGCATCTCATCGTTGGCGAAGTCGGCGACCGAGGACGGCAGCATAATCATGCCGCCGCCGGCCAAGTCGCGCAGCGTGGTCATCATGCGCGGATAAAGTTGCTGGGTGATGACTTGCGCGGCGTATAAAGTGTGACGGTCGGGCAGAAAGTATTCGCCGCGCCGCTCGCCCTTGGCCTCCATGGCATGCACCAGCGCGTCGACAATCACCGCTTCGGCCGCGAGGTTGCCGAGGGTCTCGCGCACTTGCGGGAAGTCGGTAATGCCGTTGGTGTCGGTAATCCGCCGCGCGATGCCGAGCAAAAAACGCATCTTCACCATCAGCCGGATTTGCGCCTGGTAGTTTTGATACACATGCGCCGGCGTGGCGTGAAACTGCTTCATGCACATCCGCGTGTCTTGGTTGATGAACACGCGCTCCCACGGCACTTTGACATCATCGAAATACAACACCGCATCGTTCTCGTCAAAACGATGCGACAACGGATTGTCGTAAATGTTGGGCGCGTGTTGTTCGTACGATTTGCGCGACAGAATTTTTAACCCCGGCGCGTTGAGCGGCGCGGTGAAAGAGACCGCGTACTTTTCATCGCCGGGTTGCAGCGGTTGAATGCAGGTGACAAAAACTTCGTTCGCCATGATGCCGGCGGTTGCCAACATCTTGGCGCCGCGGATGGTCAGCCCGGCCGCATCTTCGTCCACCACGCCGGCGGTGAGAAACTCATCGGCCTGTTCATGCGCGGCTTTGGAGCGGTCGGCCTGCGGGTTGATAATCACGTAGGTCAGATAGATTTCATTGTCGCGGGCGTAGCGGTAGTAGTCGGTGAGGGCCGCGGCGCGCTGCTTGTCGTACTCCGCAAAAACTTCCCGGCCCATGTACATGCCGGCGATGCACGAGGCGACATGGTCGGGCGCGCGGCCGAGGAAACCGCCGTGCAGTTCGGTCCATGCTTCCAGCGCTTTGCGCCGTTCAATTAAGTCGTCGTAACTCGCCGGCAGTTGCCAGATGCGGTTGGCGCGCTCGCCGTCGCCGACATCGAAAGTCATCAAGTCGCGGTTGGCCGGGCGGCTTTGAAAATCGTACAGTTTGCCGACCGAGGCGATGGCGTTGCGAAACGCCGGGTGGGTGGTGGCGTCTTCGACCAGGCCGCCGTTTAGATAGATTTGGCGACCGTCCTGCAACGAGCGGATGTGCTGTTCGCCGGTTTTAAGCATGCTTTGCCCCGCGGCTTGCGCCGCCGCCATCGCCATCATGTTCAGGCGCGCCGTCACCGTCGGCCGCGGCCATCCGCTCAGTCGTCCGGGGCCCCCGGCGCGCCGGCCCGGTTCGCCGTTGCGACTCCGGCGCGCCGCTCAGCCCGACGCCTTCGGCTGCACATCCATCCATTTTTCCAAGCCCGCCATCGGGTCCTCAATCGGCACCGCCATGGCCGCATGCATCAGGTTGTACATCTTCCAGAAGCCGACTAATATCACAATCTCCATCACTTCCTGCGGCGAGAAATGCTCCGCCAACTTGGCGCGCAGTTCATCGGTCACGCCGGCCGAGTCGAGTGACGCTTGGGTGGCGAATTCCATGGCCGCGGCCTCGCGTTCATCGGTCGGCTGGTCGAGGTGAAGGAGGTTTTCCAAGTCGTCGTCTTCATATTCCCACCGCCGTTTCAATGTGCCGGCGTGATGCGAGACGCAGTACGGGCATTCGTTGGTGCGCGACACCGCCAGGGCGATGCGGTATTTCAAATGCTCGCTCAGGTTGTTGCGCTCGTCGCGCATGATGGCGTTGTTCAAGTGAATCATGTGCTGGGCAATCCACGGCACATGCATGTACAACTTGTTGCAGTTGAGTTTGAAACCCATGCGCGCCGAGTAGTAGAACAAATCCGGGCGCAAGTAGACCGGGACATTCTCGAAAGATTCGCCCAGGTCAGGGTACGGAATGAAGGCCGTGGATTCGCCTTCTTCGACCACGGTGTCGATGATTTTCGGGGCTTTTTCGGTCAGATTCATTGGGGCCACCTCGCGGTTTGGTGTGTCAAGAAAAAGAAAACGCCAACGCGCGCTCAGTCGGAACCGAGCAATGCGTCGAGCGATGAAATCAGTTTGGGCGCGGGCGTGAATCCGCTGAGCCGCGCGGCTTCCTTGCCTTGCTTGAACAACACCAGCGTCGGCAGCGCCTGCACCGCAAACGCCTGCGCGCCGCTTTCGTCGGCCGCCAAGTCCAGATAGGCGAAGCGCACGCGCGCGCCGAACTTGCCCTGCACCCGCTTCACCACGCCGCGCTGCGGCTCGCACTGCGGGCACCACGGCGCCTTGAATCCCAACAGCAAGAAATCACTGTCGCGAACCAGCGACTCGGCTTGCTGCGCGCTGCCAATTTCGATGAGGTCGGTGTCGGTCATCTGCAGTCCTCCTTGGCCGCAGTATACAGTCAAATGATTCGCCCATGTCAACGGCGGGTTTGCGC
>JAPPPS010000087.1 GCA_028817405.1 Gammaproteobacteria bacterium | reverse complement strand
CGGAGGAAAACATAGTCGCTACGCTTCCTTGTTTTCCAACCGCACGGAATGACGGCCCCGGCGTTTTCCGGCCCTCGCCGGCCCCGCGCGCGCCCGCTTAACAGACTGCGGGCGTGGCGTGGGTGGGGCCGGCGCTTCGCGCCGGCAATTAAAGACTCTGGCTTCCTGATTGGTGAAAAACAGAGTCGCTGTCGCTCCTTGTTTTTCTACCATCAGGAATTGCGAATTAGATTCCCCGCCGCGTTTATAATCCTCGCATGGACGACCACCAACCTCCCCGCGGAACTTACGACATTGCCGTCATCGGCGGCGGGATTAATGGTTGCGGCATCGCGCGGGATGCGGCGGGGCGGGGTTTGACGGTGTTTTTGTGCGAGAAATCCGACCTCGGCGCGGCCACTTCTTCGGCCAGTTCCAAACTCATTCACGGCGGGCTGCGCTACCTTGAGCAGTACGAATTCCGCATGGTGCGCGAGGCGCTGCGCGAGCGCGAAATCTTGATGCGCAGCGCGCCGCATCTGGTCACGCCGTTGCGTTTTATCTTGCCGCACCGGGCCGGCTTGCGGCCGGCGTGGCTGATTCGCGCCGGCCTGCTGTTGTATGACGCGCTGGGCGGGCGGCGCGGATTGCCGTCCAGCGGGCGCGCCGATTTGGCGGCGCATCACCGCGCCGCGGCGTTGCGGCCGGGGTTTTCCGCCGGCTTTGAATACTCCGACTGCCGCGTGGACGACGCGCGGCTGGTGGTCACGGTAGCCAAGGACGCGCGACGGTTGGGCGCGGACATCGCCACGCGCACGCGTTGCGAATCGGCGGCGCGGGTCGGCGACTGCTGGGAAATCAGCGTGCGCGGCCGCGGCGGCGCGGCGAAAGTGCGCGCCAAGGCGTTGGTGAATGCGACCGGGCCGTGGGTGGGGAATGGATTCATCGCCGGCGACGGTGCCGCCGCGGCCGGCCCCGGCGATACCGCAACCGCCCCGCCCGCCCCCGCCATCCGCCTGGTGCAAGGCAGCCACATCGTGGTGAAAAAATGGTATGCCGGCGCGCATGCCTATCTGCTGCAGCCGCCGGACCGCCGCGTGGTGTTCGTCATGCCGTTCGCGCGGGGCTTGGCGCTCATCGGCACCACCGAAGTCGAGTACCGCGGCGACCCGGCCGGCGCGCGTTGCACGCCTTTTGAGGCCGACTACCTGCGCGCGGCGGTGGCGGAATATTTCGCCGTCGACCTCGCGCCGGCCGACATCGTGTGGTCATACAGCGGCGTGCGCCCGCTCTACAACGACGGCGCGGCCGACGCGCGCGAAGTCACCCGCGACTACCGTTTGGCGCTTGACTTGGGCGATGGCGGCGCGCCGTTACTGACGATTTATGGCGGGAAACTGACCACTTTTCGCCACCTTGCCGAGGCCGCGGTGGCGAAACTTGCGGCGTATTTCCCCGCGGCGGGACCGGCTTGGACTGCTGATTCGTTGTTGCCGGGGGCGCGGGCCGACGGCGACCTGGATGCGGCGTTGCGGCGCGCGTATGCGTTTTTGCCGCCGGCGTTGCGCGCGCGGTATGCGGCGGCGTACGGTTGGGATGCGTTTGTTTTGTTGGGGGACGCGGCTTCGGTCGCCGATTTGGGGCGGCATTTCGGGCGCGGTTTGTATGCGCGCGAGGTGGATTATTTGGTCGCGTGGGAATGGGCGGTTAGTGCGGAGGATGTTTTGTGGCGACGGGGGAAGTTGGGGTTGGGGTTTGGTTCGGGGGAGGTTGAGGGGGTTGAGGGGTATTTGGGGTGATGGGGTTTTGTGCGGCGACGGTTTGTGCGGTGGCGCGACGGTTTTGCGCGACGGCGCGACGGTTTGCACGGCGACGGTTTTGCGCGGTGGCGCGACGGTTTAAGCGCGGTGCGTAGCGCCGTCATTCCCGCGGTACCCTCACCCGCCACGCCCGCGTTCTGTTAAGCGGGCGCACTCAGGCGATGCCGCCCATTCTGCCATTCCGGCGACAGCCGGAATCCAGAGTCTTTCGTCGATTCCTCGCCAGGCCAATTAAAGACTCTGGACTCCGGATCCAGTCCGGAGTGGCGATTGAGCGGCTCCGCGGCGGAACCAATCCCCGCCGCCATGTTCCTGTCGCTATGCCAATTTGCCATCCTTGGCATCTGGATTCCGGCGTCCAAGCGGGAATGGCGGCGCGGTGCGCCGCGGAATTAAGTACGGCGGCTTTAGCCGCAACGAAGGCGGCAGACGGAGTCCCCACCCGCCACTCCGGCGATGCCGCCCACCTGCCACTCCGGCGACAGCCGGAGTCCAGCGTCTTTGATTCCCGCATCAAAGAATATCTTCATACAAATCGCGCCAATACGGATTCGCATCCTCTATCAATTCCAATTTCCATCGCCGCTTCCATTCCTTTATCCGCATCTCTCGCAAAGTCGCGGATGCCATGTCGCCGTGCATCTCAAAATAGACCAATAAATGCACGCGGTATTTTCGGGTGAATCCATCCGCCAAGTTGTTTTTGTGCTGCCACACGCGCGCCGGCAAGTCGCTGGTGACGCCGGTGTAAAGGGTGCCGTTGCGCTTGCTCGCCATGATATAGACGGCGGGGTGTTTTTCGGTCATTTTGTTGCTCGGGTTGAGGTGAAGACGGGATTGTATAGGATTCGTCCACCCGCCACTCCGGCGATGCCGCCCCCATCTGCCACTCCGGCGACAGCCGGAGTCCAGAGTCTTTTGGTCGATTTCTCGCCGGGCTAATTAAAGACTCTGGACTCCGAATCCAGTCCGGAGTGGCGATTGAGAGTCGCCGCGGTTTATGCAATTCCCGCCGCCGCGGACCCGTCCGCCATGGCCGGCGACCGTTGACATGCCACCGGCGACGGTCGTCCCGTCACGCCGGCGATGCCGCCCCACTTGCCACTCCGGCGATGTCGCCCCTACTGCCATTCCGGCGACAGCCGGAATCCAGAGTCTTTCGTCGATTCCTCGCCGGGGCAATTAAAGACGCTGGACTCCGGATCCAGTCCGGAGTGGCGGCTATCGCCGCCGCGCGCTTCGCGCGGCACGGAATGACGGCCACCTCGCGCGCGCCCGCTTAACACGTCACCCCCGCAGTGTTTTAAGCGGGGGCTGCGGGCG
>JAPPPS010000004.1 GCA_028817405.1 Gammaproteobacteria bacterium | reverse complement strand
ACCAAGGCGACTGGAACCCCGACACCTTCGACACCGGCGGCGCCGCCTGGCCGCCACGCCCGGATGAATCTTCGAACGCCCCGGATGATTCCGGCAAACCCGGCAACCGCGGCGATAAAAAAATGACGGACTGACTCCGGCCTTAAACCGCGCCAATCAAACCCGCTCGATGATTCTTTCGCCGAATAGGCCTTGCGGGCGGAACATGAGGAAGATGAGCGCCAGGACGTAAGCGAACCAGTTTTCGGTGGCGCCGCCGATGAGGGGGCCGATGGTGAACTCGAACAACTTCTCGCCGACGCCGATGATGAGGCCGCCGATGATGGCGCCGGGGATGGAGGTGAAGCCGCCGAGAATTAACACCGGCAGCGCTTTCAACGCAATCAACGACAGCGAGAACTGCACGCCGGACTTCGCGCCCCACATGATGCCGGCGACCAACGCCACCATGCCGGCGATGGACCACACGATGACCCAAATCACGCGCAGCGAGATGCCGACAGTCAGCGCCGCTTGATGGTCATCGGCGACCGCGCGCAACGCCCGGCCGGTGCGGGTGTATTGCGAGAACAAAGTCAACGCCGCGACCAGCGCCACGGCGATGCCGCTTGCCCAGACATCGAGAACATCGATATACATGCCGAAGTAGCGCGAGTTGTCCGCGGCCCATGCGCGGGTGACTTCCTCCCACCACAGCGAGCCGCCGGACGGCAGGCCGATGTCGAGCACTTTAATGTCCGCGCCCCACATTAAATCGCCCAAGCCTTCGAGGAAGAACGCCAAGCCGATGGTCGCCATGAAAAGAATGATTGGCGGCTGGTTAATCAAGTGGCGCAGCACCAGCCTCTCGACCAAGTATGCGAAGACAATCATCACCAACACCGTCAACACGATGGCGGCGAAGTTGTTGATGCCGGATGACCAGTGGTGGTAGTCGCTGCCGAACACCGCGTTGATGAGATGCGCGAACGGCACTTGGCCGGTTTGGAAGCCGACCAAGGTGAGCGCGGCGAACAACGCCATCACGCCTTGCGCGTAGTTGAAAATGCCGGACGCTTTGAAGATGAGAACGAAACCGAGCGCGACCAATGAGTACATCACCCCGGTCATCAAACCGTTGACGATGACTTCGATGGTGTTGAGGAAGTCGGGGCTCATGATTCGACCGCCGCGTTGGAGTCGTCAGCGGTTTCATGCACCACGCCTAGGTAAGCGTCGATGACGGTCTGGTCGTTGCGCACCACCTCGGGAACATCGTCGGCGATTTTGCGCCCGTAGTCCAGCACCATCACGCGGTCGGCGAGGTCCATGACCACGCCCATGTCGTGTTCGATGAGCGCGATGGTGGCGCCGAACTGCGCGTTGACATCGATGATGAAGCGGCACATGTCTTCCTTCTCTTCCAAGTTCATGCCGGCCATCGGCTCGTCCAGCAGCAGCAGTTTCGCGTCCGCCGCCAGCGCCCGGCCCAACTCGACGCGCTTTTGCAAACCGTACGGCAACTTGCCGACCGGGGTTTTGCGTATGGATTGAATTTCGAGGAAGTCGATGATGTGTTCGACGCGTTCGCGGTGTTCGATTTCCTCGCGCTCGGCTTTGCCCTTCCACAACGCCTGCTGAAACAAGTTGGCGCGCATGCGCGTGATGCGTCCGGTCATGATGTTGTCCAGCGTCGACATGCCTTTGAACAGCGCGATGTTCTGGAAAGTGCGGGCGATGCCTTGCCGCGCGATTTCAAACGGCTTCAGCGCGCCGCGCTTCTCGCCGCAAAACCACACCTCGCCTTGTTGCGGATGGTAGAAACCGTTGATGACATTCAGCATCGACGATTTGCCCGCGCCGTTCGGCCCGATAATCGCGCGAATCTCGCCGCTGCGAATGTCGCCGCTGATGTCGCTCAACGCCTGCACGCCGCCGAACGACAGCGAGATATTTTTGACCGACAGTAAGATGTCGCCGGCCGTCATGACACGCCGCCATTGACTGCATTTACCGTGCTTGCCGATGCATCCGCCGGCGCGGGAAAGGTTTGCAAGTCGCGGATTTCCAAATCAGCCTCGATGGCGCCGCTGCGGCCGTCTTCGAAAGTCACTTCGGTGCGAATATGGCAATGCGTTGCATCGGAATACAGCGCGTCGATTAACTTGGCGTATTTGTCGACGATGGTGGCCCGCCGCACTTTGCGCGTGCGCGTCAGTTCACCGTCATCCGGGTCCAGTTCTTTGTGCAGAATCAAAAATCGTTTGATTTGCGAGTTGCGCAACCGTTCATCGGCCGCCAAGTCGCGGTTAACTTGTTCGATGTGGCGCGCAATCATGCCATACACTTGCGCGTGCGCGGCCAATTCTTGGTAACTGGCGAACGCGATGTCGTTGCGCTCGGCCCAGTTGCCGACCGCGTCCAAGTCGATGTTGATGAACGCCGCGACATAATCGCGCGCATCGCCGAAAGTCACCGCCTCCTTGATGTGCGGGAAGAATTTAAGTTTATTCTCCAAATACTTCGGCGCGAACATGCCGCCGCCCTGCAGTCGTCCGACATCGCGCGCGCGGTCGATGATTTTCAAGTGACCGCGCGCATCGAAAATGCCGGCGTCGCCGGTCTTCACCCAGCCGTCCGCGGTTTTAGTTTTGCGCGTCTCATCTTCGTTTTTGTGGTAGCCCTGAAACACCCCGGGGCCGCGGTACATCACTTCACCGTCGTCCGCGACTTTCACCTCCACATCCGGCGCCGGCACGCCCACGCTGTCGGCGGTGACTTCGCGGTCCGGCTGCATGGTGATGAACACCGCGGCCTCGGTCTGGCCGTATAACTGTTTGATGTTGATGCCGAGCGCGCGGTAGAAGTCGAAGATTTCGGGGCCGATGGCTTCGCCCGCGGTATACGCCAAACGAATGCGACTAAAGCCCATGGTGTTTTTCAGCGGCGCATAAATCAGCGCATCGCCGAGTTGATACTTGAACCGCTCCCACGCCGCGACCGGCTCGCGGTTAAGGATGCGCGCGCCGCTGCGCCGCGCGACCTCGAGGAAGTAATGAAACAACGCGCGCTTGATTCGGCCCGCATCTTCCATGCGAATCATCACCGTGGTCAACAGATTCTCGAAGATGCGCGGCGGCGCGAAGTAATAAGTCGGCCCGATTTCGCGCAAGTCTTGCGCCACCGTGTGCTCGCTCTCCGGGCAGTTGATGCAAAACCCGCTGGTATATGCCTGGCCGCAGGAAAAAATGTTGTCGCCGACCCACGCCAGCGGCAGATACGACAGCGTCTCTTCATCCGCGGTCAAGCCATCGCGAACGCCGGCGTTGCGCGAAGTGATGATGATGTTGTCGTGGGTGAGCACCACGCCTTTGGGCCGGCCGGTGGTGCCGGAGGTGTACAAAAAAATCGCCACATCGCCGCCGGAGGCATCGGCAATCGACGCCTCCAGCAAGCGCGGGTCATGCGCCAACGCCTCGCGTCCGCGTTGCTGCACCTCGGCGAAATCATGCAGCGACTTGCCGGCCGGCATGGCTTTATCGTAACCGCGCAAGCCGCGCATGTCATCGACGATGATGCCTTCGACATGCGGCAGTTGCGCCGCGACTTCCAGCACCTTGTCGACCTGCTCTTGGTCTTCCGCCAACACGAACCGCGCCTCCGCATGCGACAAGATGAACGCCATCTCCGCGGCCACCGAATCTTGATACACCGGCACCGGAATGCCGCGCAAGCACTGCGCCGCGGTCATGCCCCAATACATGCGCGGGCGGTTGCCGCCGATGACCGCCAACTTGTCGCGGGCGGCGAAATCGATGCCGCGCAAGCCGGCCGCGAACGCGAAAATCTCATCCTTCATCTGCGCCCAAGTCCACGCCTGCCAGATGCCGAACTGCTTCTCGCGCAACGCCGGCCGGCGCGCCAGTTGCGCGGCGTTGTCGAGCAACAGTTTGGGGAAAGTGTCGGCCGCGGCCGGGGCCGTGGCCGGTGCCGGTGCCGCGGCCGGGGCAACATCGGCGCGCGCCGGCCCGGATGAGTCGCCGGGTTTCGTCATGGAATCACCGTCAAGGAAACCGCGTGGCGAACCAGTATAACCGTTTCCCGGGCGCGGTTACGGCGACGGCGACTCCGCGCCGGCGTGACCCGCTAACACGCTTTGGATATTTCGCCGCGCGCGCGCCTCGCACAAGTCGCGGAAAAAGTCGGTGTAATAAATGCGCTCGCGCGCGAGGAGGTCGCGCAAAAATCCGGCCTGGCCGCGCGCGAACTCGGCGTCCGACAAGTGCGCGAACTCGCGGCGAATTTTGTCGCCGTCGCGGCCGAACGATTCGCCGTCCATGCCGATGCCGCTCAAGTCGGCGTCGACCACCCACTTTGCGCCGGGCGCGGCCGGCGCTTCACGGTGCGTGGTGTCGAGGATATAGCCGGCCACGCGGTCGATGAAATCCGCGGGCAGATGGCCGGCGGCCTGCGCGGCGAACCACTCGGCGCTGCGCTGCTCGTTGTCCGGCGCGCCGAGTTGGTAAATCACATCGTGGAACCACAACGCCAGTTCGACCGCGTCCGCATCATCAACGCCGCCGTCGACTTGCGCATACGCCAAATCCAACCGCGCCAAGCAATCGTCGATATGCCCGCCGTTATGATAATGACGGTGCGGCTCGCGGTAATAAGCGTCCAACCGCGCAAACAACGCCGCGCCATATTCGGCGTTGCGGCCGGGGTTACGGTCGGCATCGCGGCCGGGATTTTGGTCGAGGTTACGACCGGCATCGCGGTCGGTGTCGCAACCGAGGTTGCGGTCGCCGCCGCGCTCGATGTCGCGGCCGGGATGGCGGCCGTGGTTGCGGCCGATGTCGTGGCCGGGATTTTGGCCGGGGTTGTGGTCGAGGTTATGGTCAGCGCCGCGGCCGCCCTCGGCGCCGGCGACGCAACGCGCCCACAACCGGCAAAATCGCGCTTCGTTCATGTCATCTCCGCGCCCCCGCGGTACTGGCAACCCCGCCATTCTACCCCATCCCGCGCAATAGGCAATCGAAACGCCGCCGCCAATTCACCGCCACGCCCGCAATCCGTTAAGCGGACATCCAGCGTCCCCCGCTCGTGGGCGAGGGCAGGATTTTGTTCGACTCCGCGCCGAGTCAATTAAAAGAAAAGACTCTGGTTTTCGGTGCTATGAAAAATAGTGGCGCTGCGCTCCTTGCCCCGGGTCGCGGCTCGGGACATGCTTTTCTATCGACCGGAAAAATTCGTCGGGAACGGATTTTCGCGCGAGATGAAGGGTTTGGAGCAAGACGCTCCAAACAATTGCACTGCGCGCCGGTGTTCAAAAAACAGAGAGCCGCGACCGGGGTGGTCGCGGCTCGCTGTGGTTGCGCGGTGCGGCGGTCGCCGCTTGGCGCGGGTTGCCGCTTACGGGCGGCGGTTGCCGGGCTCGTCCGGCGCGCCTTGGAAGTAGAGCCGGTATTCCGGCGTGCCCCAGTAGCGCATCGGGTCGGCGGTGTAGTCGATGTTGCCGCCGGCGGAAACGCCGGCCAGGTCGGCGTCGGATACCGCATCGTTGGCGAGCGCGTCGCGCACATCTTCGGCGGTGAACTCGAAGCCGAAATCGCGGGCGATGGCCAGCGCGCGGTCCTCGGTGTCGGCGTCGCGCATGGCGACGCGCATGGCCGGGTCGGTTTTCAGGTTCTCACGGAACCGTTGAACCACTTCTGCGTTGCTCATGGTCTTTACCTCTCGGAAGCGTTGCGTTTTGCCGCCCCCGCCGCGACTGCGTTGCGGCGCATAACGGGCGACCCATGCGCGGTAAGTTAACCGCGCGGCGCGCGTTTGTATAGGATTTTTTCCGGCGCGCGGCAAGCCATGTTATACACCACCGGCGCGAGCGGAGCGAGGGGCCCTTAATTAAAAGAGCGGGAAAATTGCCGCGCCGAACAGTGGACGGTGCAACGCCGCCAACGCGATATACGCGGCGATGCCGATGCCGATGGCGACGGCGTCCCACTTGGCGGCGGGGGCGGCGGCATCGGGCGCGGCCGGCGCGCGCGGGCGGCTGATGTCGAACAGCGCGAAGGCGGCGAAACCGCCAAACAGCAGCAGCGACGCCAATTCGCCGTTGGCGAGGAGGTGGCCGGCCGCCCACAGCAGCACGCCCAACGACATCGGGTGGCGCGCCGCGCGTTTGATGCGGCAGCGGAAGTTGGCGGCGGCGAACAGGATGAACGCGGGGGCAATGAGCGCCGCGGCCGCGGCCGCGCTCCAGGCCGGCGGCCGCCAGAGGTCGATGCGCGGCGACCACGCCATGCCCGCCACCAGCAGCGCGAGGCCGGCCGCGGCGGTGAGCGAAAACGCGGCTTTGTAGCCGCCCGCGCCGAGTTTGGCGAGCAGTCGCGCGCGCAACCGCGGGGCGGCCGGGAGCAGGTGGACGCCGAAGAAGACGATGAGGCCGGCGAGGAGATAGGTCATTGCCGCGGTTTTTGCGCCGGCGGGGTGGCTGCGCGCGGGATGTTCATGGGCCGGAGTATAGCGGGGTTTTTGCGCGGCGGCGGGGAAGGGACTGTGGGCGCGTCGGGGAATTTGCCTTTCGTGGCCGGTTCTCTGCCATAATTGCCGGTTGAAATTGGGATTGGAATCGACGCGCGCGGTTTGTATATTTCGCGCCTGCAGCCGGGCCGCGGCCGACCGCGGCGCACCTCACCACTGACCTGACGACGGGAACCTTAAGATGACGGACGAGACGAAAGCGGCCGATACGCCATCTGACGACAACGGCGAAGACCTGGACCTGAACGCGCTTGCCGACGACGAACTGGTCGAGCAGATGCACGACGACCTGTACGACGGCCTGCGCGACGAAATCATGGAAGGCACGCGCATCCTGCTGGCGCGCGACTGGCCCGCGACCAAAGTGCTGGACGAGGCGTTGGTCGAAGGCATGCGCATCGTCGGCATCGACTTCCGCGACGGCATTTTGTTCGTGCCGGAAGTCCTGATGGCCGCCAACGCGATGAAGGGCGGCATGGAAATCCTGCGCCCGCTGCTGGCAGAGACCGGGGCCAAACCCATCGGCAAGATGGTCATCGGCACGGTCAAAGGCGACATCCACGACATCGGCAAAAACCTGGTGGCGATGATGATGGAAGGCGCGGGCTTCGAAGTCATCAACCTCGGCATCGACAACCCGGTCGAGAACTACCTCGATGCGCTGGAAGAACACCAGCCGGACATCCTCGGCATGAGCGCGCTGCTGACCACCACCATGCCGTATATGAAAGTGGTCATCGACACCATGGTCGAGAAAGGCATCCGCAACGACTACATCGTGTTGGTCGGCGGCGCGCCGCTGAACGAAGAGTTCTCGGAAGCCATCGGCGCGGATGCGTACTGCCGCGACGCCGCGGTGGCGGTGGAAATCGCCACCGCGAAAATCGCGGAGAAACGCGCGGCTTAATCGCGCGGACCAATTAAGTACACAGTGACGGCGGTGGCGACGGTCAACACCGTCGCCGCGGTCGGTGTGCATCACCGTCACCGTCACCGTCATCACCGTCACCATCACCGTCGCCGCGCTGCTTAACCGCATCGCCACCGTCACCACCGCCACCGTCACCCGCGGAGGATTCCATGACCGAGCGCGTGTTAGTCATCGCCTGCGGCGCGCTGGCGCATGAGTTGGTGCGCGTGCGCGCGGCCAGCGGCTGGACGCATCTCGACATCCAGTGCCTGCCGGCCGAACTGCACAACACGCCCGAGCGCATCGCCCCGGCGGTGCGCGACAAAATCCGCGAAAACCGCGGGCGTTACCGTCGCATGTTCGCCGCCTACGCCGACTGCGGCAGCGGCGGGCAACTGGATAAAATGTTGGCGGCGGAAGGCGTCGAGCGTTTGCCCGGCGCGCACTGCTATGAACTGTTCGCCGGCGGCGCAAAGTTCGCTGGGCTGCACGACGCCGAGCCCGGCACTTTCTATCTCACCGACTTTCTGGCGCGCCATTTCGACCGCTTAATCATCCGCGGCCTCGGTCTCGACCGCTTCCCGCAACTCGCGCAGGATTACTTCGGCAACTACCGTAAGTTGGTTTATCTCGCGCAACTCGATGACCCGACCGTCGACGCCGCCGCGCAGCGCGCCGCGGATTATCTCGGCCTGGAGTATGAACGCGTATTCACCGGCGACCGGCATCTGCAGGCGGCGTTGGCATCCGCGGCCGGCACCGTTGACGCCGCGGCCGACACTGTTGACTCCGCCGCTGGCACCGTTGACACCGGCGACACCGTCGCCACCGCCGGCGAAAGTCGCGCCGCCGACACCGCCGTCATCGCATCCCACTGAGCCCCGCCAATGCCCAAACTCATCACCGTCATGTGGCGCGACATCCCCGCGCAAATCATCGCCAAAGAACAACGCCGCAGCGTCAAGGTCAAACTCTCCGAGCGTTTCGCCGATGCCATCGACCGCGCCGCCATGCGCGCCGGCAAAGGTTCATCCGACGCCTACCTCGCCGACTGGCGACGCGTCACCGAAACCTGCGGCGCCGACCTGCAAACCGCAGCCGAGTCCGCGGCCGCCAAATACGAACGCGACTACGACGACGCCCGCCTCCTCAAGTTGATTCGCAACAAAGGCGACGAGCCGGCGGCGTCTGATGGCGGCTGACCCGCGCCGCTCACCGTCCGCGCGGCCGCCGCCGGAAAACCAAGTGCAAACCGTCGCCCAAGCCCCCCCGGCCGCCGCCGCCGGCGTATCCTCCGATGCGCGGGAGCGGGTGGTGGCGTTTATGCGCGGGTTTAGCGCCGAG
>JAPPPS010000054.1 GCA_028817405.1 Gammaproteobacteria bacterium | reverse complement strand
GCCGCCGAATTCGCCACCGGCGAAGCGGTGATGCAGGCGGTGTTCGAGCAATCGCGGCGGCATGCAAACCAAAGCGCCGAGGTGGAGTTGGTCATCACCGACGCCGGCGGCAAGAAGCGCGTGCGCGGGTTTCGCCTGCTGCATAAAATCTTTCCCGAGCGCACCAAGAGTCTCATCAAGTTCCACCGCCCGGCCAGCGTCAAAGGCACCGGGCTGCTCAGCGAGACGCCGGACGGCGCCGACCGCGCCACGCAGTGGATTTACCTGCCGGCGCTGCGCAGCGTAAAACGCCTGAACGCCGACGACCAGAACAACAGTTTTGTCGGCTCCGACTTCAGCAACGGCGACATCGCCGGCCGTCAAGTGTCGCGCGACAACCACGAAATCACCGCGCAAGACGCCGCCAAAATCCACATCCGCAGCACCCCCAAAGACGCGGGCGATTTTTACTCGCGCATCGAATCGGTGGTGCTGCGCGACATTTTGGTGCCGGAGTCCATCGTGTTCTACGACCGCGGCGGCGGCAAACTGAAAACGCTCACTAACCGCCGCGTGCGCAAAATCGGCGGCATGTACTTGGTCACCGAGGCGGTGATGACCAACCACCAAAGCGGCGGCGCGACCACGCTGACCAAGCGGCGCATCGACTTGCAACGCGACATCGACGCGCGGCGCGTGGGCATGCAAGGCCTGCGGATGTGAGCGGATTTTTCGCGCCCGACGGTCGATGGTTTCGCGCCGGCCGCGTGGAGCGAGTCGCCGCGGTGTTGGTTTGGTGCGGGTTGGTCGCGGCCGCGGCCGTGCACTTGCCGCGGCTTTCTTTTGACAACGACACCTGGCTACCGACCGCCCATCCGCTGCGCGCCGAGTTGGAAAACTTCCGCGCCGAGTTTGAGCCGGACGAGGCGTTGTTGGTCGCCTTGGAACTGCCGGCGGATTTTTTCGCGCCGGCCATGACGCGGGCGGTTCAAGAACTCGACGCGGCGTTGGCCGCGCTGCCGCAAGTCCGCCATGTGCTCTCGCCGGTCAGCGCCACCGTCATCATCAATCGCGCCGAGGCGCTGGACATCGACGCGTTCGGCGACGCGCTGGACAAGGGTTTTCTCGACGCCGAATCGTACCGCCGGCGCTTCGCCAACTCGCCGTACGCCGGCAAGTTGCTGTCCGCCGACCACCGCGTGGCCGCATTGCGCGTTGCCATCGCGCGCGCCGGCGCCGAGGCGCGCGACGGTGCCGAGGCGCGCGCCGGAGCCGAAGCGCGCGCGACCGCGGTCGCGGCCGTGGCCGCCACCGTCCGCCGCCACGCCGCCGCCCTCGGCGCGGCCGCGCACTTCGCCGGCGAGGCCGCGTTGAAGGACGAACTCAACCGCGCCACCCGCGCGCAACTGCCGTATCTGTTAGCGGCGGCGGCGCTGGTCTTGGCGGTGTTCCTGCGCCTGGCTTGCGGCAACTGGCGGCGCGCCGCGCTGGTGTTCACCGCCGCGGGCGCGGCCGTCTGCGCCTGCCTCGGCCTGTTGGCGGCGCGCGGCTGGTCCATGAACGCGGTGCTGCTGGCGTTGCCGGTGATGGTCGCGGTCATCGCGGTCGCCGATGCATTGCACATTTTAGCGCGGTGGGATGGATTGGGCGGCAACGGTGACGGTGACGGCGGTGATGCCGGCGACGGTGACACCGGCACCGACAATGCTAACGCCCGGCTCGCGGCCACGGTCCGCCAAACCTATCTGCCATGCTTGGGCGCGAGCGTCACTTCCGCGGTCGGCTTCGGCGCGTTTGCGGTCAGCGAACTCATCCCGCTGCGCCATTTCGGTTTGGCATCGGCGGCCGCGATTCTCTACGCCTACCCGCTGATTGTCGGCGCGCTGTGGGGCGGGCTGTGGTTGGCGCCGTCGTTGCGCGCCGCGCCGCGGCCGCGGTTTGCATGGGCGAAGTTGGCGGCGGCCGCGCAGCAGTTAACCGCCGCGCATGCCGGGCGCGTGGCGGTGGCCGCGCTGCTCGCCACCGCGCTGCTCGGCGGCGGCCTCGCGCACTTGCGCACCGAGACCAACTTCCTCACCGTGTTCTTCGCCGACGACAGCCGCGTGCGCCGCGCCTTCGATTTGGTGGACGCGCAACTCGGCGGCTCCGGGCGGGTGGAAGTCGCGATGCGCGGCGGCGCGGACGCCTTCGCCACGGCCGCGGCCTTGGCGCAAGTCAAGCGCATCGCCAACCGCGCGGCCGCGGTCGACACCGTCAACCATGTGGACAGTTACCTGCTGCCGGTGGCCATGGCGCATGCGGCGTTTGCTGAACCGCGCGGCGGCGAAAGTGACGGTGACGGCGACGGTAACAGTGACGGTGACATCGGCGACGCCGGCGCCGGCGATGACGCCGCCCTCCCCGTCACCGACGCCGAGGTGGCGCAGGAATTGCTGTTCCTGTCGCTGTCGCGCGGCGAGACGCGCCGCGATGTCCTGTCGCCGTATCTCAATTTCGACCACAGCGCCGCCCGCTTGAGTTTGCAAACCCCCAACCTCGACTCGGCCGCGCTGCAACGCACCCTCGACGCGGCCGCCGCGGCGGTCGATTCCGCGGTTGCCGCCGCGACCGGCCCGACCACCGTCACCGATGCCAACGCCGGCCCGGCCACCGTCACCAATGCCGGCCCCGACTCCGCCGACACCGGCCCGGCCACCGATGCCGGCCCGGCCACGAGCAACGCCACCGTCACCCTCACCGGCCTCAATGTCTTCATCCACCACCTCGGCCAGTTGGTCTTGCGCACCCAGGCGTTCAGCATCCTGCTCACCCTGGCCGCCATCGGCGCGCTACTACTGCAGCAGTTCGGCGCGCGCGCCGGCCTGTGCGGCCTCGCCGCCAACCTCCTGCCGTTGGCCGCCACCGCCGGCCTGGTCGCGTGGCTCGGCCATCCGTACGACTTCGCCGCCATCCTCATCGCCGGCGTCACCCTCGGCCTGTCGGTGGACGACACCATCCACTTCCTGCACCACCACCGCCACGGCGATGCCGGCGATGCCGAAAACCGCGCCTTGCGCCGCACCGCCCGCCCCATCATCCTCACCAGCGCGCTGTTCTGCTGCGGCCTCGCCGTCATCGGCATCTCCGACCTCGTGGTCCTGCGCAAATTCGCCGCCTTCACCGCCTTCGGCATCACCACGGCGCTGCTCTCCACCCTGCTCGT
>JAPPPS010000143.1 GCA_028817405.1 Gammaproteobacteria bacterium | reverse complement strand
TCTGGATTCCCGCGTCCAAGCGGGAATGACGGCCCCCGGCATTTTCGCCGCTTCGACCGTCACCGCCGCGCTACCGTCAATACCCCCGCGCGAAATCCGCCAGCGGGCCGACCGGCCGGCCGGCGCGGAAGCGGCGGATGTTGTCGATGACATGCCGGGCGCTGGAGGCCGGCAGGGTTTTGCTGGCGGCGTGCGGGGTGATGGCGACGCGCGGGTGCGACCACAACGGGTTGCCGGGCGGCAACGGCTCATTGGCGAATACATCCAAGGCCGCGCCGGCCAGGTGGCCGCGCTCCAGCGCGTCCAGCAAGTCGGCCTCGAGCAAATGGCCGCCGCGCCCGGCGTTGATGACGCATGCGCCGGCGGGCAGGCGAGCGAAATTGGCGGCGCACAAAATGCCCGCGGTGGCGGCGGTCAGCGGCAGCAGGCAGACCAAAATGTCGGTGCGCGCGAGCAAGGCCGGCAGTTCGCCGGCGCCGGCGAAGGAGGGGATGCCGAGGTCTTTGGGACCGCGGCTCCAGCCCGCGACATCGAAGTTCAACGTCGCCAAGGCCCGCGCGGCCGCGCCGCCCAACACGCCCAAACCGAGGATGCCGATGCGCCGTTCGGCGGCCGCGACTTGCGGCAGGAGTCGCCATTCGGCGCGTCGTTGCTGCGCCTCGTAGGCCGGCATCGCGCGGTGAAAACGCAGCGCGTGATAGACCACATATTCGGTCATGCCCGCGGTCAATTGCGCGTCGACCATGCGGAGCACCGGCACCCCGGGCGGCAAAACACCGTCGCCCGCGAGGTGGTCAATGCCCGCGCCCAACGAGAAGATGAGTTTGAGATTCGGCAGGCGCGCCAACGCCCCGGGTGCCGGCTGCCAGACCAGCGCGTAGTCGATTTCGGCGGGGGCGAGAGCGCCGGCGCCGCGACCGCCGCGACTGTCACCGTCACCGTCGCCATCGACACCGTCACCGTCACCGTCACCACCGTCACCGTCACCATCGCCGCGACCGTCGCCATCGACACCGTCGCCATCACCGTCACCACCGTCACCACCGTCACCGCCGCCAAAAACCGCATCCCAGTCGCGCACCTCAAGGTCGAAATCCGCAAACGCCGCGGCCCACGCCGCCGGCTGTTGCGCGTAGTCCTTAATCAGAAGAACTTCCGGCATCGAATTAAATCGCCCCCGGCCGCGCCCAACCGCAGGCGCAAACCCGGCGCCCCGCCGCCCGCTCACAAACGCCCCTACCGCGCCGTATATCCGCCGTCCACCGGCAGCAGCGCGCCGGTGATGTGCGGCTCGCCAGCCAGGAAAACCGCGGCGCGCGCCACCTCGGCCGGCGTCGCCAGCCGCCCCTGCGGAATCATGCCGGTGTTGCGCGCCCGCACCTGCGATTCATCGACGCCGTCGGCATGCGCCGAGAACAGCATCGGCGTGTCGATGGCGCCGGGGCAGACCGCGTTGACGGTGATGCCGTCGGCCGCGCATTCCACCGCCAGCGCCCGGGTCAGTTGCGCGACACCGCCTTTGCTGGCGCAGTACGCCGCCAAGTTGGGCGCGCCGACCAAGCCGACCGTGGAGGCGATGTTGACAATCGCGCCGCCGCCCTGCGCCCGCATGCGCGCGATGGCGGCGCGGCTGAACCAGAATACGCCGTCCAAGTTGGTGCGGATGACGCGCGTCCAGGCGTCGTCGGCGGTGTCTTCGGCGCGCGCGCGGTGGATGACGCCGGCGTTGTTGACCAGAATGTCGAGGCGGCCGAAACGCGCCACCGCCGCGGCCGCCGCGCCCTCGCAAAAACTCGAATCGCCGACATCGCCGCTGGACACCTCGGCCGCGGCCGCGCCGGTTTCCATGGCTTTTTCCGCCACTCGCCGCAGTTTGTCTTCGCTGCGGCCGATGAGATACAACCTTGCGCCGGCATCCGCCAACGCCGCGCACACCGCCGCGCCGACACCGCTGCCGGCCCCGGTGACCACCGCCGCCGCGCCTTTCAGTTCGCGACGGTTGTCGATGGTTTTCATCGTTCCGCGGCCGTCGCCGCTGGTTCCGCGGCCGGTGACTCGACCGTCGCCGCGACCTCCGCCCCCGGCAGCGGCAGTCGCGCGGTGCGCCCGCCGTCGACCACCACAACTTGGCCTGTGACAAACCGCGCCGCGTCCGACGCTAACCACAAAACCACATCCGCGATGTCGTCCGGCGCGCCGGTGCGCCCGAGCGGGTGCAGGCCGCGCAACGCCGCGCGCATGCCGCGCGGGTCCGGCTGGCGCGCGATGAAGGCATCGTTGAACGGCGTGTCAATCCAGCCCGGCGCGACCGCGTTGCAACGGATGCCGCGCGCGCCGTATTCCAGCGCGACGCTGCGCGTGAAACTATGCACCGCGCCTTTGGAGGCGGCGTAGGCGGCGTGCAACGGGTTGGCGGCGCGCGCTTCGATGGAGCCGATGTTGATGATGGCGGCGGTTTTTTCGGCGGCGCGGTTTTGCCCGGCGCCGGCGCGGCCGCGTTCGGCTCCGCGTCGACCTCCGCGTCGATTCATGGCGCGCAACGCATGTTTGGCGCACAGGAAAACCCCGCGCGCGTTGACCGCGAACACCCGCTCCCAGTCGGCGACCGCGGTGTCCTCAAGGCGCGCTTCGACCGCGACCCCGGCGTTGTTCACCAAGATGTCGACGCCGCCGAATTTATCCACCGCGAAGTCAAACAAACCGCGCACTTGCGTCTCATCGCTGACATCGGCGCGGTGGAAAACCAAGCCCGCGTCGCCGCTCGATTCGGGAGTTGGCGGAGGTTGCACATCCGCGACCACCACCCGCGCCGCGGCGGCCGCAAAACGCCGCGCAATCGCCAGCCCAATGCCGCGCGCCGCGCCGGTGACGACGCATGTTTTGCCGCTGAAATCGAAGCCGCCACCGTTGCCGCCACCACCGTTGTCGCCGTCGCCACCGTTGCCGCGCGCTTCATCGGCCGCGGCCTCCCGCGTGACCATGCGCGGTCAGCCCCGGCCCGGGGCGTCGACCACCCGCGCGCGTTGCTCGCCCAAGCCCTCGACCTCGAGATGCACGGTGTCGCCGGCGCGCAGATAACGCGGCGGTTTCATCCCCAAGCCGACGCCCGGCGGCGTGCCGGTAATGAGCACATCGCCGGGCTGCAGCGACATATAAGTCGACACATCGGCGATGAGTTCGTCCACCGGAAAAATCATGTCCGCGGTGTTGCCGGTCTGCATGGTCTCACCGTTGACCGCCAGCGTCAGGCCGAGATTCTGCGGCTCGGGAACCGCGTCGCGGGTCACCAACCACGGCCCCAGCGGCGCGAAAGTGTCGGCGCTTTTGCCGCGGCTCCACTGCGTGCCGCGCTTGAGTTGGTGGTCGCGCTCGGACACATCGTTGGCGGCGCAGTAGCCCGCGACATGCGCCAGCGCCTGCGCGCGCGGGATATGCGCGCCGCCGGCGCCGATGACCACCGCCAACTCCACCTCCCAGTCGGTCTCGACGCTGCCGGGCGGCAAAACGATGTCGTCAAACGGGCCGTTGAGCGCGCTGGCGGCTTTCAAAAAAATCACCGGCGCGGTCGGTACATCCAGGCCGGCCTCGGCCGCATGCGCGCGGTAGTTCAAGCCGATGCCGATGATTTTGCCGACGCCGGTGAGCGGCGCGCCGAAGCGGGTCTCGACATCACCGTCATCGACCGGCGCCAAACTGCGCGCCGCGACCGCCTCGCGCAGCCGCGCCAGCGTGGCGTCGTCGAGCGTGCCGCCATGCCAGTCGTCGACCAACGTCGAGGCATCGAGCAGCGTGCCGTCGGTGTCGAGAACGCCGGGTTTTTCTCGGCCCCGGGGGCCGTAGCGAAACAGTTTCATGGTCTCCTCTGTCGTTGGTGTCGCGTTAGTCTCGAGTTAGTGTCGCGGTTTTTTCATGCGCCGAAGTTAGCCGAGGTCGGCAACGCTCAGCCGGCCCTCGGCCACGCGGCGGGCGAATAATTCCAGCGTCTGGTCGAGGCCGGCTTCAAACATCGGGCGCGCGTAGTCGCCGATATGCGCGCGCAACGGTTCATCGGACAACTCCGCGGCCGGGAACGGCAACGCTGCGCCCTCGCAACTCACTTGCGCATCGGCCCGCCGCGCGCGCAGCAGGTCCACCACCTCCTCGACCGTTTTCACCGTGCCGTTCAGCGCGAACACATGCGCGCCGGATTGCGCGGCCGACACCGCCTGAATGAACGCGGCCGCGGCCTCGGAGGCATGCACGAATCCCACCGGCCCGGTGAAGGGAATCACGAACCGCGCGCCCAACACCGCGGCTAACATGGCCACGGTCGGCTTGGAACTCATGCCTTGGTCGCGCGCCGGGCCATACACCACGCTCGGCCGAATGCCGACGCTCGGCACCCGCCAGTCCTGCCAGTAGACGCGCGCGTTTTGCTCGTTGTAGACCTTGCTGGCGCCGTACAGCGTCTCCAGCCACGCGGTTTTTTCGCCGTCACCGTCGCTGTCGCCGCCACCGTCGCCACCGTCACCACCGTCGCGCATGGCGGTCGCGGCCACCGAACTGGCGTAGGCGATGCGCGCGCAGTCGGCATTGCCGGCCCGCCGCGCCGCCTCAAAAACATTGATGCCGCCGACACCGTTGACGCGCGCGCCTTGCACCGGGTCGGCCTTGCAAAACGGCACCTGCAACGCCGCCAAGTGAATCACCGCGCGCGGACGGTGGCGGGCGAACACCTCGGCCACACGGTCGAAATCCGCGATGTCGCCGACTTCCCAAGGCACCGCCTGCGCCTCGGCCGGGTCGTCGCACAGCAGTTCCAAGCGGCGGCGGTCGGCGGACAAATCGAACCCCACCACCGCGTCGCCGGCGTCGCGCAACAACTTCACCGTCCACGCGCCGATGCAGCCGCCGGCGCCGGTGACCAAAATGGGATTCCCCATGGTTAATGCGCCGCCGCGGGTTTGTGTTTGCGTTTGTGTTCGGGCTTGGATTCGGGATGGCCCGCGCGCCCGGCGCGGTCCCCGACAGTAGCGGCATCTTCGACATCTCCGACATCCCCGGCGCTTTCATTTTCCGGCGCGCGCAAGTGAGCCGCGTACCGATTCAAACTCGCGACCGCGGCCTCGATGGCGGCGGCGATTCCCGCCGGCGTCGATTCCAGCGGCAAGTCGTCAATCAACCCCGCCAACTTGCCGCGCGCCAAGTGCGCTTCGTGGCGCGCCAACTCGGCCGGCAAACCGGGGTCGGCCCACCGCCGCAGCGAGTCGACATTGGTGCGGTCCGGCGGCGCGCCGAGGGCGACGAACGACGGCAGGAGCGTGGTGCGCTCGGCGCGTTCGCGCAGCCGGCAGGCGCGGTGAAACACCATGTCGCCTTGCTGCAAAAAGCCGTAGCCGGCCGCGGGGAAGTCCATGGTCTCCACGCGCTCAGCCGGCAATTCCCGCGTCGAGCCGCGCACCCCGCTGCCGCCGAGAATCGCCTCGCCCTCGGCCTGGGTGCCGCGAAAATACTGAAACTCGCCGCCGCAAAACGCCGCGGGGTCGGTCAACAAAATCACCGCATCGAACGACACCGAATCGACATGCCAGGTGTCGATAGCGCGGCTCACATCGTCCGGCGCGTAGTTGATGCCGCACGCCACCGCCGGCACCGAATGCCGCGCCAATTCCGCGCCGGCCAGCGCCGACAAGTGCTCCAGAAGTTGCGGGCATTCGCAGAAATCGCGCACGAATTGCGAGCGGTAACCGGCCCCGCGGATATACGCGCCGAGACGGTTCGCGCCGGTGGCCGCATCAGCGTTGCGGTTGGATTCCATCCGCCGCGCCAACTCGCGCATCACCGCCACGCCCTCGTCCGAGAAAATCCGAAACGCCGAAGTCAGCCCCAACCGCGACGGCCGCGCCGCGATGGTCGGCGCGTCATAACCCAAATCCGCCAGCGACACCGCGCGCGCCGGCGCCCCCAACGCCAAATGCCGCCCCGCATCAAACCGCGGCTCATCACGCAACCGAATGTACGCCTCCGGCTTGTCCGCAGGAAAAGGCAAAGTGGTTTTCATGGTTTCAGCGAGAGGACGGATGGCGACGATGGCGGCGTGAGATTTAAAAAATACCGCCCCGCCGCGACATCGATGCCACGCATTATCGACGCAAAACCCACGGTGTCAAGCGAGGCGCCGGCTCGCTTGTTTTTAATCCGCGGGGTTTTGGATTTGGGTGCGGACCGATTGTTCGGCTTGGCGGGCGAGGGTTTGGCGGTCGGCGGGGGGGAGGGGGGCGAATAGGGTGATTTCGGCGGTGATGGGGGGGCCGGCGACGGCGCGCCAGACGCCGCGGATGAGGGTGGTGACGGCGAATGAGTGGCGGGTGACGGTGCGGCCGCGGCGGTCGGTGTAGCGCAACGCCGCGGCTTGCACCGGCGCGCCGGCGTCGAGAGCGGCTTGCAACAAGCGCGGCTGAAAACGCTTGACGCCGCGGCCGTCGGTGGTGCGGCCTTCGGCGAACAACACCACGCTGCGCCCGCGCCGCAACGCGTCGCCGATGTCGCGCGTGGCTTGCTCGGCGCCGTGGCCGCGCGCGATGAACAAGGTGCCGGCGCGGCGCGCCAGCCAGCCGAGCGCGGGCCAAGCGGCGACTTCGCTTTTGGCGAGGAAGAGCACCGGCCACCGCGCGCCGAACACCATGGTGTCCAGCCACGAGATGTGGTTGCTGACCAGCAATGCGCCGCGGCCGTGGGCGCGGCCGCGGCCGAGGCCGGGGGCGGGGGCCGGCGCGGCGGCGTCCACGATGGCGATGCCGGGGCCGCGGTATTGGCATCTCACGCCGAGCAACACGACCATGACGCGGTTCCAGCGCATGGCGATGCGGTTGAATCGCGCGCGGCCGGAGTCGCCGGCGAAGGCGCCGGACCCATCCCGCCCAGCCGCGGCGCACACCGCCAAGCCGAACAGTAGCGTCAGCAGAATCAGGAGCAGGCGGAACGCGCCAACGATGGCGCGGGCGACGGCGGCGACAGTGGCACCGGCCGTGGCCGCGACGGTGGCGCCGATGGCGGCTATGGTCACCGCCGAGTTACAAGATGTACCGCGACAAGTCCTGGTCGTCCACCAAGTCGCGGAGGAACTTGTCGACATACTTCTCGTCGACCACTTCCTTGCGCCCGGACTGGTCGGCGGCGTCGAACGACACCGATTCCAGCAGGCGCTCCATCACCGTGTGCAGGCGGCGCGCGCCGATGTTTTCGGTCTGCTCGTTGACCCGCCACGCGGCCTCGGCGATGCGCTTGATGCCGCCTTTGGTGAATTTCAATTGCACGCCTTCGGTCGCCATGAGCGCGGCGTATTGCTCGGTCAGCGACGCGTCCGGCTCGGTCAGGATGCGCACGAAATCGTCGCTGGTCAGCGCCGACAACTCCACGCGAATCGGCAGCCGGCCCTGCAGTTCCGGAATCAAGTCGGACGGCTTGGCGAGTTGGAACGCGCCGGAGGCGATGAACAAGATGTGGTCGGTTTTGATGACGCCGTACTTGGTCGACACGGTGCTGCCTTCCACCAGCGGCAACAAGTCGCGCTGCACGCCCTCGCGCGACACATCGGCGCCGCTGTGGCCCTCGATGTGGCGGCCGACGATTTTGTCGATTTCGTCGAGGAAGACGATGCCGTGCTGCTCGACGCGCTCGACCGCGTGGTGCTTGATGTCGTCGTTGTTGATTAACTTCGACGCTTCCTCTTCGGTGAGAATGCGCAGCGCCTCGCTCACGCGCAGCGTGCGCACGCGCGTGCGCTGCCCGCCGAGGCTTTGGAACATGCTCTGCAGTTGGCTGGTCATCTCCTCCATGCCCGGCGGGGCCACGATTTCCACCCCGACCGAGGTCGCGCCGACTTCGATTTCCACTTCCTTGTCGTCCAACTTGCCTTCGCGCAGCAGTTTGCGGAAGCGCTGGCGGGCCGCGCCTTCGGTTTTGGAATCGCCGCGGTCGCGGTCGCGGTCGCCATGGTCGCCGCGGCCGCTGTACTCGCCGGGCCCGCCGCGCGCATCAGAAGGCGGCGGAATCAGCAAATCGAGAACCTGTTCCTCGGCCGCGTCCTCGGCCCGCGGCCGGACTTTTTCCACCGCTTCCTCGCGCATCATTTTGACCGCCATGTCGGCCAGGTCGCGGATGATGGAATCGACTTCGCGCCCGACATAGCCGACCTCGGTGAACTTGGTGGCCTCGACTTTGATGAACGGCGCGTTCGCCAACTTCGCCAAGCGTCGCGAGATTTCGGTTTTGCCGACGCCGGTGGGGCCAATCATCAAGATGTTCTTCGGCGTGATTTCCACCCGCAGTTCTTCGTCGACCTGGCTGCGCCGCCATCGATTGCGCAGCGCGATGGCGACCGCGCGCTTGGCGGACTTCTGGCCGATGATGTGCTTGTCGAGTTCCTCGACAATTTCGCGCGGGGTCATTTCAGTCATGACGGTTCCTTGATGGGATTGCGGCGCGGCGACGGTGGTGACGATTGCCGCGCACGGTGTTACGATTTTTGTCCGCCGGCCGCGGCATCACCGGCCGCGGCGTCGCCGGCATCCAGACGCTCGATGGTCAGTTGCGCGTTGGTGTAGACGCAGATGTCCGCGGCGATGTTCAAACTCTTCTCGACGATGTTTGTCGCCGACAGTTTGCTGTTGTCCAGCAGCGCCAGGGCCGCGGCCTTGGCGTAGTTGCCGCCGGAGCCGATGGCCATCACGCCGCGTTCCGGCTCGATGACATCGCCGTTGCCGGAAATAATCAGCGAGGTGTCCGAGTCGGCAACCGCCAACAACGCCTCCAGCCGCCGCAGCATGCGGTCGGCGCGCCAGTCCTTCGCCAGTTCCACGGCCGCGCGTTTCAACTGGCCGTGATGCTTTTCCAACTTGCCCTCAAAACGCTCGAACAAGGTGAACGCATCCGCGGTGCCGCCGGCGAAACCGGCAAGCACTTTGCCGCCATACACGCGGCGCACTTTGCGCGCGTTGCCCTTCATCACGGAGTCGCCCATGGACACCTGGCCGTCGCCGCCGATGGCGACTTGGCGGCCGCGGCGCACCGACAAGATGGTGGTGCCTCGGAATTGTTTCATGGCGGTTCGAGTCGGGTCGGGTTGGCGCGGGCGGGAAATGCGGCAAAAGGAAAAGATTCTTCAACCGGGGATTATCGCTTGATAAGTTGACGGGAGCGGCGCATCAACCCAAACAAAAGACGCTGGACGCCCGCTTAACGGACTGCGGGCGTGACGGATTGGGGAATTTCATGGCGGCGCTATTTGACCAATTTCAGGCGCGGGGTTTGGGCCGGGCGGCGCGGTTTGGGGTGGCCGGCGTTGGCGGTTTTGCCGGCCGCGGCGGGCGCATCGGCGGCGTTGCCGGCCGGCGGCGTCGCGCCGTCTTCGCCGGCTTGGAAGGCGATGCCCTGGCCGTTTTCGCGGCAGAAAATCGCGGTCACCGCCGTCACCGGCACGCGCACCGCAAACGGTTTGCCGCCGAACCGCGCCGAGAACGCGAGGCGCTCGTTGCCCATTTCCAAATGCGCCACCGCGCGCGGATGAATGTTGAGCGCGATGCGCCCGTCCTTGACCTGCGCCGCCGGCACGATGACTTCCTCGCCGCCGGCTTGGACATCGACCAACACCTGCGGCGTGAGTCCGTAGTCGACCGCCCAGTCATACAGCGCGCGCAGCAGATACGGTTTCAGCGAGTTGTCGCCGGGGCCGGGCGGGTCGGTCGGGGCGGTGGCGGACATGGCGGTTAACTCACGGTGACGGTGGTGACGGTGGTGACGGTGGTGACGGTGAGATGATGGTGACGGTGATGGAATCAATCCCCGTCACCCCCGCGTTCCGCAATCCCCGTCACCCCCGCGTTCTGTTAAGCGGGGGCGGTGATGGCGATGACGGTGGTGACGGTGTCAGCGCAACGCCGCTTCCTTCGGGCTCAAACTGGCGGTGAACGACGGCCGGTTGAACATGCGCTCGGCGTATTTCAGCAGCGGCTCGCCGGGCTTGGCGAGTTCCACGCCGAGCGCCGGCAGCCGCCAGAGGAGCGGCGTGATGGTCGCATCGGCCAACGAATATTCCGCGCCCATGAAAAACGCTTGGCGCGCCAACAACGGCGACAGCACCGTCAGGCCGTCGCGGATGCTGCGCTTCAGGGCCGCGGGCGGGCGGCGCAACCTGCCGCTGTGCTCCAGTTCGTTCACCGGCGCCAGCCAGTCGCGGCTCAAGCGCGAAATCATCAGGCGCGCTTTGGCGCGGTTAATCGGGTCGACCGGCATCAGCGGCGGATGCGGAAAACGCTCGTCCAGATACTCGGCGATGACCGCGGTGTCATACAACGCCAAGTCGCGGTCGAGCAAGGTCGGCGTCTCGCCGTACGGATTGACTTCGCCGAGCCGCGCCGGGTCGTCGCCGGGCGCGACATATTCGATGCTGCGCTCGATGTCCTTCTCCAGCAAAATGATGCGGCAGTAGTGACTGAACACGCACACCGGCCCCGACAACAGGGTCATCACCGGATGCCGGGCTTCGAACAGATGGTCGAGGTCGACGCTTCGGGTAATCGCCATGGCCGTCACTCCACATCCCGCCAGTATTCTTTTTTCAGCATGTACGCGAGGCCCGCGAACACCAACATGAACAGCATCACCCAGATGCCGTATTCGATGCGCACCAACTTCGCCGGCTCGCCGAGATAAACCAGGAAGTTGGTCAAGTCGGCCGCGGCCTGACGGTATTCGGCGACGCTCATCTTGCCCGGCGAGGTGATTTCAAACCGCTCGAGAACTTCGCGCTGCGTACCGTCGGCCGCGGTCTCGGTCTTGAACACCGCGCGCTGCAAGCCCTGCAGTTCATGCATCGCATGCGGCATCGCGACATTCTCGAACACCACATTGTTCCAGCCGCTGGGCGAGTTGTCGTCGAGGTAGAAAGTGAGAAAATAATTATACAACCACTCGGGCCCGCGCAGCCGCGCAATCAGCGACAAGTCCGGCGGCGCCACGCCGAACCACTCCTCGGCCGCGTCGGCCGGCATGGTGGTCTCCATCGGGTCGCCGATTTTCTCCGCGGCGAACAGCATGTGTTTTTCCACCAACGCCGGCGGGATATGCAAGTCCTCGGCCATACGGTTGTATCGCATGAACTTGGCGCTGTGGCACGACAAGCAGTAGTTGACGAACAACTTGGCGCCGCGCTGCATCGACGGCGTATCTTTCAGCGACGCTTTGAACGGCGTCATCTGCATCTTGGATTCGGTGGCGGCGAGGGCCGGCGATGCGAACACTGTCAACACCGTCACCGTCACCGTCAACGCCGTCGCCATCGCCGTCGCCAACGCGCCGCCGAGCGCGCGATAATTCTTCCGCGTTGTTTGCGAGCGCATCATGTCCATCATTGGCTTAACCGCTCCGGTACCGGTTTGGTTTTTTCCAGTTGACTGTAAAACGGCATGAGAAAAAAGTACGCGAAATACAGCAGCGTGAAAACTTGCGCGAGTAAAGTCAGTTGCGGCGTCGGCGGGCGGGTGCCGAGATAACCGAGCGCCAAGAACGACAGCGCGAAAATGCCGAGCGCGAGTTTCGACATCCAGCCTTTGTAGCGCATCGACGCCACCGAACTGCGGTCCAGCCACGGCAGAAGAAAGAACACCACCAACGCCGCGAACATCGCCAGCACGCCCCACACTTGGGTGCCGGCGAAACTCGGCACCGCGCGCAAAATCGCGTAATACGGCGTGAAATACCACACCGGCGCGATGTGTTCCGGGGTCTTCAACGGATTGGCCGGCTCGAAGTTCGGCTGCTCCAAAAAGTAGCCGCCCATCTCCGGCATAAAAAACACCACCGCGAAAAACGCCGCCAAAAACACCACCATGCCGAGCGTGTCTTTGACCGTGTAATACGGATGAAACGGCACCCCGTCGGCTGGCGCGTTGGCGTCCCACCGGTTGCCTTTGGGGCCGCGTTTGATTTCCACGCCGTCCGGATTGTTGGAGCCGACTTTATGCAGCGCGACGATGTGCAAGAACACCAACCCCGCCAACAAAAACGGCACCAAGTAATGCAGCGCATAAAATCGATTCAGCGTGATGTCGGAAATCACATAGTCGCCGCGAATCCATTCCGCCAGCGGCGGGCCAATCCATGGAATGGTGTCGAACAAATTGACGATGACCTGCGCGCCCCAGTACGACATCTGCCCCCACGGCAACAAATAACCGAAGAACGCGGTTGCCATCATGGCGATGTAAATCACCATGCCGAAAATCCAAATTAACTCGCGCGGGTTGCGGTATGAGCCGTACAACAAACCGCGGAACATGTGCAGGTAGATGACGATGAAGAAAAACGACGCGCCGGTCGAGTGCATATAACGCACGAACCAGCCGCCCCATACATCGCGCATGATGTATTCCACCGAGGCGAACGCGCTGTCGGCGTCCGGTTTGTAGTTCATCGCCAGCAATACGCCGGTGACGATTTGCAGTACCAGCATGACGATGGCTAAACTGCCGAAGAAGTACCAGAAGTTGAAGTTCTTCGGCGCGTAGTATTCCGACAGGTGTTCCTTGAACACCTTGGTCGCGGGGAAGCGCCGGTCAATCCAGTTCATGAGACTCATCACGCGGTCTCCGGGTGTTCGCCGATGAGGATGACGCTATCCGACAAGTAGCGATGCGGCGGCACCACCAAGTTGGTCGGCGCCGGCACATTGCGGTAGACCCGCCCAGCCAGGTCAAAACGCGAACCGTGACACGCGCAAAGAAATGCGCCGTCGGCATCCGCGGTCAGCGCCGGGCGGAACTTCGGCGAGCAACCGAGGTGCGTGCAGATGCCGACCAGCACCAGCACCTCGCGCTTGATGGAGCGGTACCGATTGCGCGCGTACGCCGGCTGCTGCGCGGCGTCCGAATCCGGGTCAGCCAATATCTCCGCCATCGACGCGAGGAAGTCCAACTCCTCCGCCGACCGGCCGATAATCCACACCGGTTTGCCGCGCCATTCCACGGTGATTTGCTTGCCCGGCGCGAGCGCGCTGATGTCCACCGCCACCGGCGCGCCCGCGGCCTTGGCCTTCTCGCTGGGCAGCATGCTGCCGGCGAACGGCACTAACATGCCGGCGGTGCCGGCCAAGCCCATGCCGGTGGTGGCCGCGGTGAGCAGGCGACGCCGACGGCGGTCCACCGCGTTGCCGGGCGCGCGGCTGTCTGGAGTTTTGTCAGTCATGGGGTACTCTAATTAATATTAAGGGGCGGCGGGTTGGCGGAATTGGAAACGGCGCAATATAGCAAGAAAATTCATGCGCGGCAAGAGGTCGAGTTACTTGTCGCCGGTGGCGTTGCCGGTAACTTCACCGTCGCCGGCACTGTCGCTGGTGTTGGCGGCACCGGCACCGTCGCCGCCACCGTCACCGCGAACATCGCCGGCACCGTCGCCGGGGCCGCCATCGCGCCGATGCTCCCACCAATACAGCGCGCCGCCGGCCAGTAATCCCCAGAACACCCCGCCCACGCCGAACAGCGTGACCCCGGAGGCGGTGACCAGCAGGGTAATTAGCGCGGATTCGCGGTCGCGCGCGGCCTCCAACGCGCCGGCCAACGCGGTCGCCAGCGCGCCGAGCAGCGCCAGGCCGGCCACCGAGGCGATGAGAATCGGCGGCGCCAAACTGATGAAAGTCACCGCCGCGCTCGCCACCAAGCCGCACACCATCAACGACGCGCCGGCCACCACCGAGGCCGGCCAGCGTCGCGCCGGGTCGGGGTGCGCGTCGGCGCCGGCGCACATGGCCATGGTGATGGCGGCCAGGTTGCCGGCGTGGCCGCCGAACGGCGCGGCAAGGAAACTGAACGCGCCGCTCCACGCGAACAGCGGGCCGGCCGGCGGGCGGTAGCCGAAACTCCGCAGCGCCGCGATGCCGGTGATGTTCTGCCCGGCCATGGTGACGATGAAAAGCGGCAGCGCGATGCCGACCGCGGCCGCGATATTGAACTGCGGCGTCACCCACACCGGCGGCGTCCACCACCGCAACCCGCCGCCGTCGAACTCCACATGCAGGCCGATTAACACCGCGGCCACGGCCACCGCGGCCGGCACCGCCCACAGCCGGCTGAAGCGCGCCGCCACCGCCCAAGTGAGGATAATCGGCAGCCCCAACGCGGGGAATTGCACCGCCGCCTGAAACGGCGCCAGGCACAGCGGCAGAAGGACGCCGGCCAACATCGCGCTCGCCAGCGGCGCGGGAATCGCCGAGACCGCGCGCCCCAGCGGCCGCCACAATCCGGCCGCGACCACCAGCGCCGCGCTCACCATAAACGCGCCCACCGCCACCGCAAAACCGCCGGCCGGCGGCGCCAGCGTGGCGAGAAACGCCGCGCCCGGCGTCGACCACACCACCGTGACCGGCAGGCGCGTCCGCCAACTCAGCAGCACCCCGCACAAGCCCATCGCCAGCGACAACGCCAACAACCCCGACGCCGCCTCAGCCACGCTCGCGCCGACGCCCTGCAGCCCCTGCACCACGATGGCGAAGGAACTCGAAAAGCCGACAAAAGTGGCAAGAATGCCGGCCATAAACGCGCTCAGGGAGAGGGAGTTTTTCAATTGCATGCTGTCGATTGTTGCGCGGATGCCGCCAAAAACCGCGCGCGAGTATAAGCCACCCCCGCCAACCTTCGCGCGCAGATTCGCCAATACCGGCCCCGTAACTCGCGCCTGGCTCACGGGCGTTGCGGCGGCGCGCGCCACGGAATTAAGCGGGCGGCAGAGCAGGGCGCAATCAAAAAATCTGCGCGTCCAAACCTGCGGCCATCAACTGCCCTAATTCCTCGCATTCGGCGCGGAACTGGTCGCGGTAGTCGCCTTTGAACACCAGCGTCGGGCGCACTAATTTCCACTTCAAGCCGGTGAAAATGCGCTCGATGCCGGTTTTCGCGCCTTGGCCGTCCAAGCCGCCCTTGATGTAAAGCGCGGCCGGCAAGCCCTCGGTTTTTTCCAGGCACGGATAGTAGATGCGCTCCAAAAAATCCTTCACCAAGCCGCTCATCGCGCCGAAGTTCTCGGTGCTGCCGAGGACGATGCCGTCGGCCCACAGCACATCGTCGGGGCCGGCATCCAGCGGCTCGCGCGGGCGGGTCTCGACGCCGCCGAGGTCCGGGTGGCGGGCCCCGGCATCAACCGCCTGCCACAGGGCGCGCGTGTTCGGCGATGGGCAGTTGGCGACGATGAGCAGATTAGGCATGCGGTTTTCTGCGGCAATTCAACGCGTTGCGCGGCGGTTTTCGCGTGGATTGTCGCGTCAATTCTCGGCAAAATTCGGCAAAACTCGGCAAAAATCCGCGCCGTCGCCGTCGTACACCGTCGCGCCGCCGCGCTACCGTCGCTGCACGCCGCCGGCGTCGACGCGCATAAAAAGCAGCCCGCCTTGGCGCTGCAGTTGCCCGCTCACGCGCACCGGGTCGGCGGCGAATTCCGCCAATTCCGCGGCCGCGCTACCGCCGTCGGCGCGCGCTAACAGCGTGCCGATTTTCCGCCCATCCGCGTCCGCCGCGACCAAAATTGGCGGAATGCCGCCGCGCAAGCAGAGTTCGGCGCAAGCCTTGTGGGTCATGCCGCTGCCCGGTTTCATCACGCCGAGGAAGCACTTGGAGTCGACGATTTCGCCGGCTAATTCGGCCGGTCCCAGCGGCTGGATTTCCAGCAGGGCGCGCAAGGTTTCGAGGTCGGCGTCACCGCCACCGTCACCGTCGACCGCGAGCGCATCCGCGTCGGGGATTTCCAGCATTTTCCAACCCCCGCGGGTGATGGCGTAGCCGCGCGCCGACACCGCCTGCCGGTCAAAACCGCGCGCCCACGCATCCGCGGAGTGCTTGCCCTGGCGCACCAACAACACAGATTCGACGCCGCCCGGCGCGGCCGGATTCAGGCGGTGCAACGCCGGATACGGGCGCAGCATCAGGATGCCGCGCATGGTGGTCGTGGCCGCGGTGTCCCAGTTGCCCGGCGCCGGCGCGGCCTGCTGCGCCGCCAGCCAGTAGCCGCCGCCGCCGCTGGCGAGGACAAAAACCGCCGCCAACGCCAAATACCACCGCGTCAACGCCGCGGGGAACGGGCGGTAGCCGATGAAAAACGGCGCGTTTTTGTTGCTCGTCATCGGGCGGTTCCGGGCGCGGCGGTGGTTTCAGCGCCGGCGGTTTCAGTGGTGACGGTGTCGCCGCCGGCGATTTCCGGCGCATCGACCGTCACCACCGGCCGCGCCGCGCCGGCCGGCAGCGGATTCGGGTCCAGCCACACCCGCCCGCGCTCGACTTTTAGGCGGTAGGTGGCGATTTTTTCCGCGAACGGCGGCGGCGAGCAGCCGTCTTCCGGGCGGTATTGGTAGCCGTGCCACGGGCAGGTGATGAGGCCGTCGACGACCCGCCCCTCGCCGAGCGGGCCGGCTTGGTGGCGGCAGACATTCGACACCGCCGCCAACTTGCCGGCGTAGCGAAACAACGCGATGCGCTCGCCGCCGCCGACCGTGACCATGCGCGCGCGGTTGTCGGGGATGTCGCGCCAGTCGCCGGCGTCGACCCAGCCGGCATCGGGGCCGTCGAGAGCGGCGACTTCATCGCGCTGGGAAAACGCCGCCGCGAGGTGGAGGCCGCCGACCACCAACACGCTAGCCACCGCCACCGCCGGCGGCAAACCGTCGCCGCCCTGCAGCGCGATGTGCGCGATGACCAACGCGTAGGCCGGGTAAATCAGCATGTGCAGCGCCTTCCAAGTTGCGCCGAGCGCGGCGTTCCAGTAGTCGTGGCTGGTTGCCGCGAGTAAAAACAGCAGCGCCAACGCGACCGCGCCGAAGGCCTGAAACGGCAACGCGCCGCCGGAGGTGAACACCGAGACGATGGGGTTGAGCACGCCGAAACTATGATACCAATAGACCGCCAACGCGCCGTGGATGAGCGCGACCGCGAACAGCGACACGCCGAAATGCCGGCGGTTGTACAGCAGCGGCAGGAAGCGGCGGTCGAGGCGCGCCAGCGGGCCGATACAGAGAATGACGGTCAGCATCCAGAAGCCGCAGGCGGCGAGGGCGCGCATCCAGATGGTGATGGCGGAGGGGGTGGTTTCGATTCTTGCGACGGTTGTGGTTGCG
Organism: Gammaproteobacteria bacterium; assembly: GCA_028817405.1. GTDB lineage: Bacteria > Pseudomonadota > Gammaproteobacteria > Arenicellales > Poriferihabitantaceae > JAHRAW01. Next base: position 11,189 of record JAPPPS010000143.1, on the reverse strand, counting down.
GTGCCGGCGGCCGCGGTTGCGCCGGGAATGTCGCCGCCGCCGCCGTGCATGGCGAAACTGGCGGCGACGAACACGCCCACAAACGCGGCGACGCCGGCCCACACGCAGGCGTCGTAGATGACCTTGCGGCGGTTCCAGTTGACCGCGACATAGGCGTGGCTCATGGCAGGAGGCCGAGCGGCGGGGATGTGGGTTGGGGCGGGGATTCCGCGGTCGACGATGGCGCGGCCGATGATTCCGCGGCCGCGGGGAAACCTTCGGCGTTGGCGGGGTAGGGCGGGTTGCCGGGCCGCGCGGCGAACAGCAACAGCGCCAGCAGCAGCGGCGTTAGTAGCAGCCAGGCGGCGCGGTGGGTTTTGCGTTGCGCGGCGTTCATTTTTGCGCCGGCGATGGGGCGGCCGCGGTGTTGGTTTCCCCGACCGCGGTGCGCGCGCGCCACCATTTCGCCGCCAACCAGGGCCACAACGCGACCGCGGCCGGCGTCCACAGCAGGCGCACCGGAATCGACGCGCCGCGCGCCGCGGGCCCAATCGCCGCATAACCGCGTACGAAAAATCCAACGCCGAACACGCCGCCGGCCAACAGATAAACGCCGAAGAAAGTCAGGATGAGCATCGCGGTTGAGAGGTGGAGCGAGAACGGTGGAAGCGCGGGCCGCGCCGGTCGCCGTTCGCCGGTCGATTTGATTGCGCCGATTGCGCCGGTCGCGTTTGCATAACATGCCGGTTGCGCCGGTGCCGTTTGCATAACATACCGACCGCGCCGGCGCCGCCGCAACAAACGCGATTCTACACTTGCGCGCCGCCGCCGGCAAACCGCTATAATCGCCGCGTGAACGCCAGCCCGACCAAACCCGGCGCGACCAAACTCAGCGTCGCCGAATTCCAGCGCATCTCCGCCGAGCGCATGCCGTTCGCCGAACTGCTGGGCTTCGAAATCCAGTCGCTTTCGGCCGCGCAAGCGGTGATGCGCGCGGCGCATCGTGACGACTTCCTCCGCCCCGGCGGCAGCGTCGCCGGCCCCATCATGATGGGCTTGGCCGACGCCGCGTTTTACGCCGTCATCCTCGCCAACATCGGGCCGGTGGAGTTGGCGGTGACCACCAATTTATCGATTAATTTCCTGCGCAAACCGCCGCCCGGCGACATCCTCGCCGTGGCCCGCATCCTAAAACTCGGCAAGCGGCTGGCGGTGTGCGAGGCGACGTTGCGCAGCGAGGCCGAGGGGTATGGCGCGGAGCGGCCGGTCGCGCATGTGACCGCCACCTATTCCATTCCGCCGTCGCCGTCGACATCACCGTCGCCGCCTTCGTCGCAATCCCCGCCGCCACCCGCGCGATAAGTCGTTGAAGAAAAAATCCGGCTCGATATGGGTTGTGTTGGCGGCGTTAGTCGGCAACAGCCTCATCGCCACCACCAAGTTCATCGCCGCCGGCATCACCGGCAGTTCGGCCATGCTGAGCGAGGCGATTCACTCGGTGGTCGACACCGGCAACCAAGCGTTGATGCTGTGGGGCATGAAGCGCGCCGGCCGCCCGGCCGACGAGCAGCATCCGTTCGGCTACGGCATGGAGTTGTATTTCTGGACTTTCGTGGTGGCGATTTTGGTGTTCGCCATCGGCGCCGGCGTGTCGCTGTACGAAGGCTTCCACAAACTCTCCGACCCGCGCGAAATCCAACGCCCGTTCGTCAACTACATCGTGCTGGCGTTCGCCATGCTGTTTGAGGGCGCGGCGTGGTGCGTGGCGTTCCGCGAATTCCGCCGCCGCAAAGGCGCGAAGCAGGGCTACTTCGAGGCGGTGCAATTGAGCAAAGACCCGACCGTTTTCACCGTGCTATTCGAGGACAGCGCGGCCATGTTAGGGCTGCTGGCGGCGTTGATTGGCTTGCTGCTGGTGCAACTCACCGGCGACCCGGTGTTCGATGCGCTGGCCTCCATCGTCATCGGCATCATCTTGGCATGCACCGCCGCGGTGCTGGCGTATGAGAGCAAGGGTCTGCTCATCGGCGAAGCCGCCAGCCGCGAAGTCCGCCTCGGCATCTACCGCATCCTCGGCCAAGAACGCAACATTCTCAGCATCAACGAAGTGCTGACCATGCACTTGGGCCCGGAAGATGTCCTGCTCACCGCCAGTTTGGATTTCAGCGATGTCATGTCATCCGCCGATGTGGAAGAACGCGTCAGCGCGCTGGAAGTAAAAATCAAAGCCAAATACCCCGAAATCGCGCGCATTTTCATCGAAGTACAAAGCAAAGCCGGACATTTGCGGAATATCAAACGAACACGGTGATAAACATCACCGCAGTTTATTTCGCCGCTATTTATTCGCCACGCGCCGTTATGCGCACCGCGGATGTATCCGTCGCGATGCCGCAGCATCCCCATCGCCACACCGTAGCATCCCCCCCATCGCCACGCCCACAGTCGGTTAAGCGGGCGCGCCCCAACTGCCACTCCGGCAACAGCCGGAGTCCAGAGTCTTTAATTGAGTCGCGAGGAAGTGACGAAAGATAAAGACTCTGGACTCCGGGTCTAAGCCCTTCGTTGCGAATGAGCGTCGCCGCGATTTATGCAACCCCCGCCGCCGCGGTCGACTACGCTTACTTAAAAATCCGCCAACGGGTGGCGGTTGAGGGTGGGGGTGACGCGGGCGGGCAAGTTGTCGGGCAGGGCCGCGGCCGCGTGGTTGGCTTCGGTGCGCGAATTGAACTCGGCGAATATTGCGCCGCCGCTACCGGTTAGGTGGGCGTTCATGCCGCGGCTGCGTAGTTGTGCGAGCGCGTCGCCGATGGCCGGGTAGAGGCGGGCGGCCGCGGATTCCAAGTCGTTGCCGGTCGGGTCGGCAGCATCGGATTCGCCGCGGTTGCCGGAATTGCCGGAATTGTCGCCGCGGCCGGTCGCGTCGCCGCTACCGGAATTGTCGCGGTTGCCGCAATCATCGGGGCGAAATTCTGCGAACACCCGAGCCGTGGACACCGCCGCGGGTATGCAGATGCAGAGATATTTTTCGGGCGGCGTTTGCGGGGTGAGTTTTTCGCCGATGCCGCGCGCCAGGGCCGCGCGGCCGCGCACGAATAGCGGCACATCCGCGCCTAACCGCAAGCCGAGTTCGGCCAGGCGGTCGCGCGGCAGGCCGAGTTGCCATAGGCGGTTCAACGCCAGCAGCGTGGTCGCGGCGTTGGAACTGCCGCCTCCCAAGCCGCTGCCGGGCGGGATGGTTTTGCGCGCGGTGATGACCGCGCCGCGGCCGGCCGCGGCCGGGCATTCGGCTTGCAGCAACCGCGCCGCGCGCACGCATAAATCCTCGGCCGGCAACGCGAAGTCATGACGGTCGATGCGGCGAATCTGCGGCGAGTCGAGCGCCTCGAAAGTCAGGCGGTCGGCCCACGCGATGAACTGAAACTGCGTTTCAATCTCGTGAAATCCGTCCTCGCGCCGCCCAAGCACGCGCAAGTAACGGTTGATTTTGCCCGGCGCCGGCAGTTGCAGCACGGCGGTGGAATCGCCGCGGCCGCGGTCGTCACCGCCACCGTCGCCGCCACCGTCGCGACCCTGGACATCGCCGCCACCGTCGCGACCCTGGACATCGCCGCCACCGTCGCCACCATGGGCACCGCCGCCGTCGCCGCAATCAAGGCGCACCGGCAACTTCCAAGTCCCGCCAACGACTGATGACTAACCGCACATTCAGCCGGTCGCCGACTTCAAGGCGGTCGCGGTCCACCAAGCCGGCCACGCGGCCCGGCCGGGCGGTGACCGACAACCGCTGCGGCAAGTCGATGCCGCCGACCGCCGCGTAGTTTTGATACGCCACCCGCCAGTCGCCTTCGCTGAACCGCTTCACCCGCCCGCGCCCGTCGACCACGATGTCGCGCGCGCCGGCGCCGGGCAAGCCGCGCACCCACCGCCGCAGTTGCGCGAACGGCAGTCGCCAACCGGTATGCCGCCGCAGCACCTCGGCCGGGTGCGCGCCGGCGAACATGCGGCCGCGCGAGTCGCGCAACTCGGCGCGGCCCGGCTGCGCGGTGATGCGGATGCGCCCGCCGCCGAACGGCCCGTGCAGTTGGATGGTTTGGCGCGCGCCCGCCAGTTCCCACAACAGCGCCGCGCTACCGCCTTTGCGCCCGGTTTGCACCGCGACCCGCCCCTTCAAATTCCAGCCGTCAATCGCCGTCAACCGGGCGCGATGCGCTTGCCAGGCGGCGCGGGCCGCGGCCGCGGTTTCGGCGCCGGTTTCCGCGTCGACCGTAACCTCCGCCGGCGTTTCCGGGGCCGGCGGCGCGGCGCAACCGACTAACAACAACGCGCCCAGGACCGGCCCGGCCCAGCGAATCATCGCGCGGCCGCAGGAATTGGCGCGGAAATTAAAATGGCGGCGGCAAAAGCGCCGGCCGGGCGGTGGTCGATGGCGGACGATTTCTGCCCGGAAAGCCGCCGCAAAGTGTCCAACAGCGTGGCGTTGTCCGGCGACCACGCCTTGCCTTTCGCCCAGATTTCCCGCGCTTCCCGCTTGCGCCCGGCGACCCACAACGCCTCGCCGAGATGCGCGGCGATTTCCGCGTCCTCGCGCACCGCCAACGCGCGCTGCAGGTAGGCAATCGCCCGCGCGTTGTCGCCCGGGCCGCCGCGGCGGAAGTGCGCCCACCCCATGCTGTCCAGAATGAACGGGTCATTTGGGCGCAATTTCAACGCTTTACTGATGAGTTTGAAGGCTTCGTCGAGGCGCTCGGTTTGGTCGGCCAAGGTGTAGCCGAGCGCGTTGTAGGCATGCGCGTTGTGCGGCTGCAGGGCGATGAGTTGGCGCATATCGCGCTCATGCAAGTCAAGCAAATCGAGTTGCGCCGCCAACAAACCGCGCTGGTACAGCAGGTCGGGGTGGGCCGGAAAACGCGCCAAGCCCTCGTCCAACGCGGTTTTGGCGCGCGCGGGAGCGGCGTAGTCGTGGTACAGGCGCGCCTGCTCCAGCACCACCCGCACCGCGTCTTCGCTGCCGCGCACGGCGGTCTGGCGCAGGTGGCGGATGCCGGCGTCGACGCCGTGCCGCTTCGCCAACACCGTCGCCAACGCGACTTGGGCGTCGAGGCGGTACGCCGGCGACGCCACCTCGCGCAACGCATCCTCCGCGGCCGCGAATTCCGCCAGTTCAAAATGGATGTCGGCGATGAAAAGGCGCGCCCGGTCGTTGCGCGGGTTGAGCGCGAGATAACGGCGCATGCGCTGCAACGCCGCGCCGTATTCCGCCATCTCGAATCGCGCGGCCGCGGCCGCGAACAGCGCCTCGGAGGACTGCGGGTCCTGGCGCAGCACCGCATCCAACTGCGCCGCGGCCTGCGCCGGCCGGCCCGCGTCCAACAGCAAACCGCCGTAGCGAATCCGGAAGCGATGCGCGGCCGGGAATCCGCGCAAAAACACGGCCGCAAAACGCCCCGCCTGCACCGGAAAACGCACCGACAAATAGTCCAGTTTGGCGACCGCCGCGGCCTGCCAACGCGGGCGCAGGCGCAAGGTTTGGTCGATGAGGCGCTGAAAATCTTCGCCGCGTTGCAACTTCAACGCCAGTTGCGCGGCGGTGAATTGCAACTGCGCGCTGGACCGCCACGGCGCGGCCGCGGCGCGGAATTGCTGCAGGATTTGCGGCGGGGATTGCGCGAATTCGGGCGCGGCGGATTGCGCCGACTCCGCCAACAATTCCGCGATGGAATGCAGCGCGGCCGCGCCGTTTTGGTCGGCCGGCTGGCGGCGCGCGACTTCGACCAACACCGTGAGCGCGGCCGCGACTTGCCCGGTTTTCAACTGCGCGTCGGCCAAGATGAGTTGGTTGCGGAAGTCGCGCGGCGCGATGTCCGCCATCAGGCGCGCCAACTCGATGACGCGCGCGTGGTCGTTCACGCGCGCCGCCAAACGCACCGCCGCGCCGACGATGCGGCGGTCGCGCGAGCGGTACGCGGCGCGCAATGCGGCTTCCACCGCGGTCGCGCCGCGCCCGCGCTGCGCCGCGATGTCGGCCACCAGGAGGTCGTACAGGAGGTCCTCGTCGAGGGTGACGACGGTGTTTTCAACTTGGGCCGCGGGTTGCGCATCGGTGGATGGCGGGCCGGCGCAGCCGGTCAGCGCGACCAACGCGGCTGCGGCGACTGAGGCGACTGCGGCCGCCAACGCGCGCCAAGCGGCCGGCGCGGTGGTCCGCGGCCCGCGACGGTCGACGGTGATGGGGTGGCGGCGAAAATTCATGCGCGGAGTGTAGCAAGGCGGCGGCGGTGGGGAAGGGCAGATGTCACACCGTCGAAGTCGCCCGGGCCGTCCGGCACTCGCGTCCGGTCGTCCGGCCGGTGCCCGGGCCCCGGCCGTTCGCGCCCGAACCCCGGCTCAGCGATTGCCGTAACCGTCCGGGCGTTGCCGCGGTTGCGGCGGCATGGCGTTGGGATGCGGGCGGCGCGGCTGCTGGCGCGGCGGCCCGCCGCGCTGTTCCGGCTGCGACGCGAAATTTCGCCGTTGGCGCGGCGGTTGTTGGCCGCCGCTCGGCGGCGCGCCGCGACCGTCCCCGTCGGATGGCGGTTGACCGCGCATCGGCGGCCGTCGGCCCGGCGGCCGTCGGCCCTGCTCACCACGCGGTTGGCGCGGCCCAGGCCCAGGCCCCATCCCCGGCCCCGCTCGGTTGCCGGCGCGTACGCCACCGCTGGGTTGACCGCCGCCGCCGCGTCGCGGCCGGCCGCGACCGGTTTGGGTACCGCCCCGCCCCTGGCCCTGGCGCGGCTGCTGCCGGCGGCGCGCATCGCGCGCGGCTTCGTCTCTGGCGGCCGCGGCCTGACCGTCGCCGGCGGAGGTTTTGGGTTTGCCGCCGGTCAATTTCTTCCACAAGCGACTGAACAGCCCGCCGCCGGCACCGTCGACCTTCCCCTCACGGGGTTTGTCATCGCGCGCGCGCTCCGCGGTTCCCCGTTCGCGCGTCGCCGGCGCCGGGCTGGCTGAGCCGGCCGGGCCGGCCGGCGCAGCCGCATCAGCCGGCCGCGCTTCGCGCTGCGCCGGCGGCGCGCGGTGCTGGATTTGCTCCAACTGAATGTGCGGCGTCTCGGTCGGCGCGGTGGATTTCAACGCCGCAATCGCGTCCTCCTCTTTGCGCTCCGGCTCGATTTTCTGCAGGTAACTCGGCACCGAGTCGAGTTCATCCAACTCGTCGCGGCGCAGGCGTTTGAGTTGATACTGCGGGCTGGCGAGTTCGTGCGACGGAATGATGATAATCCGCGACGCCAAACGCGCCTCCAACTGGCTGATTTCGTGGCGTTTTTCGTTCAGGAGATAGGTCGCCATGTCCAGCGGCAGCAGCACCTGCAGCGCCTCGATGTTTTCCTGCAGCGCCTTCTCTTCGATGAGGCGCAGCAAGCCCAGCGACGCCGAGACCACGCTGCGGATGATGCCGGTGCCTTCGCAACGCGGGCAGGCGCGGTCGTTGGTGTCGCTGATGGACGAGCGCAAACGCTGGCGCGACATTTCCAGCAAGCCGAACCTCGAGATTTTGCCGATTTGCACGCGCGCGCGGTCCGGGCGCAACGCGGCGCGGAACCGCGATTCCACCGCGCGGTCGTTGGCCGGCGTCGACATGTCGATGAGGTCGATGACCACCAAGCCGCCCAAGTCGCGGATGCGCAACTGGCGGGCGATTTCCTCCACCGCCTCGAGGTTGGTCTGCAGCGCGGTCTCCTCGATGTCCGCGCCTTTGGTGGCGCGCGCCGAGTTGACATCGATGGAAGTCAGCGCCTCGGTGTGGTCGATGACCACCGACGCGCCGGACGGCAGACGCACCTCGCGCTTGAACGCCGACTCGATTTGCTGCTCGACTTGAAAGCGCGAAAACAGCGGCATGGACTGGTCATAATGTTTCAGTTTGGCGAGGTTGTGCGGCATCATCTGCTTGACGAAACGCCCGGCGCGGTCGAACAGTTCGCGGTCGTCGATGACGATTTCGGCGATGTCGGCGGCCAAGTGGTCGCGAATCGAGCGCACAAGGAGGTTGCTTTCCTGATAGACCAAGCGCGGCGCCGCCAGGTCGGCCGCGGCGGTCTCAACGGTCGACCACAACTTCAACAGGAAGTCCAAGTCCCACTGCAATTCCTCGGGACTGCGGTCGATGCCGGCGGTGCGCGCAATCAACGCATGCTGGTCGCCGACATTCAGGTTGGCGAGGATGCGCTTCAAGTCGCTGCGCTCTTCGTGGGTCACGCGGCGCGAGATTCCGCCGCCCTTGGGGTTGTTCGGCATGAGCACCAGGAAGCGCCCGGCCAGACTGATGAAGGTGGTCAGCGACGCGCCCTTGCTGCCGCGCTCGTCCTTGTTGACCTGCACCAACATCTGCTGGCCCTCGCTGATTTCCTGGTCGATGCGCGCGCTGCTGAGCGGCGTTTTGGAATCGTACTGGCTGAAGTAGCCGCGGTAGATTTCCTTCATCGGCAGGAAGCCCTGGCGCTCGGCGCCGTAGTCGACGAACGCCGCCTCCAAGCCCGGCTCGACGCGGGTGACCACGCCTTTGTAGATGTTGCCTTTTTTCTCGGTGCGCACCGCGGATTCGATGTCGAGGTCGATGAGTTGCTGGCCGTCGACGATGGCCACGCGCAACTCTTCCGGGTGGGTCGCGTTTAACAGCATTCTTTTCATGTTGCTCTCTCCTGCGCGGGCCGGCGGACCGGTTCGCGCTCATGTCGCGCGCGCGGGCGGGGCTCAATCGGTTGAGCCACCGTCACGCGCCACGCGTGATTGACGGCGGAGCGCCGGCGTTGGGAGACAAGGCGGGCGCGCTGCATGGTTCATGCAACGCGCGACAGCGCGGCCGGGAAGCCGCGCGCGACGGACGCTACCGGGCGGGTTGCCCGGCCGGCACCTTGGCCGGCGTCTTGGGGGACCGTGTTGGGCGAATGATTCGTCCGGACATGTCTTTATGAAACAATAAATTGCGTGATTTATTGAAACTGGTTTGGCAAGTGGAGCGCGGCGCTTGATGCGCCGCCGGCGCGGGCGCGAATGCGCTGGTTTGCTGGTTCGCGCGCTGCGCCGTTCGTCTCCACCGTCGTCTGTCAGTTGGGTCCCGTTGTCGCGATGCGGCGCGCGGTTCGGGCGCGCCATCACCTGGTCTCTTAACACCTGGGCGCTTCCGCCCACTCATGACGGCCCGCGATGGGTTTTGCAACCACGGCCGGGCCGCCGGCTTAACTTTTCACTTCCGCCGCAGTGGCGCGCAATTGCGGACAATTGCGGACAATTGCGGGCGCCGTTGGCGCGCCGGCGCGCCGGTGAACATCAACCAGCGGGCGACAGCGCGGCGGTTTTGGCGCGCGTCGATTTTGCGCCGCCACCGTTTATCCGCGAGCGGATTCGCGGAATATAGCAACGCGGAAACGGGAATGCAAGGGGGGCGGCTCCCCGCCGCCTCAAACCCCCTCCAACGCCTGCGCCAAGTCGGCCTCGATGTCGTCCGCATCTTCGACCCCGACCGACAGCCGCACCAAGCCGTCGGTCAGGCCCCGTGCCTGGCGTTCGGCGGCCGGGACATCGACATGCGTCATGGTCGCCGGATGCGTAATCATGCTCTCCACCGAGCCGAGGCTCTCGGCCAGTTGGCAGAGTTGAACGCCGTTCATCAGCGCTTTGCCGGCCGCGATGCCGCCCTTCAACTCGAACGACAGCATGCCGCCGTAGCCGCTCATCTCGCGCGCCGCAATCGCGTGCTGCGGATGCGATTCCAAGCCCGGAAAACTCACCCGCGCGACTTTTGCATGCGCCTCCAAGAAGCGCGCGATGCGCATGCCGTTGTGGTGGTGGCGCGCCATGCGCAAGTGCAAGGTTTTGATGCCGAGCAGGGTGAGCCAAGCGTCGAACGGACTGTTGACCGCGCCGATGGTTTTCTGCACGAACTTGAGTTGCTCATACATCGCTTCGTCGTTGACCACCACCGCGCCGCCGATGATTTGGTTGTGGCCGCTTAAGTATTTGGTGGTCGAATGCATCACGATGTCCGCGCCCAACTCCAGCGGGCGCAAAAACACCGGCGTGGCGAAAGTCGAATCGACGCCGACCGGAATGCCGGCGTCGTTGCCGATTTTGCTGACCGCGGTGATGTCGGTGACTTTAATCAGCGGATTGGACGGCGTCTCCAGCCAAATCAACTTCGTCTCCGGGCGAATCGCGTCCGCGACATTCTGCGGCTCGGTGCTGTCGACATAAGTGAATTGCAAACCGTATTTACTCAGCACTTGATTGAAATGCCGCGACACGCCGCCGTAAACATCGTCCGAGCACACCACATGGTCGCCGGCCTGAAACAACTTCATCACCGCATCCACCGCCGACATGCCGCTGGCGAAACAAACGCCGTGGCGGCCGCTTTCCAACGCCGCCAAGTTGTCCTCCAGCACCTGCCGAGTCGGGTTGGACGAGCGCGTGTAATCAAACCCCAAATCGCGCCCAACTTCCGGCAGGACAAAAGTCGCGGTCTGGTAAATCGGCGGAATAATCGCGCCCGTGGTCGGATCCGGCGCCTGCCCGGCGCGCACACACTTGGTTTCGAATTTCATGGGATTCCTCGCGGGTGAAAAGTGAACAGCGGCAAGAACGCGCGCGAATGATAACGGATTTTTGGGTGGGGTGGGGTGGATGGGCGAGTAAAAATACCGCCGCGCGCCGACAATAAAATGGAACCCGCCGCGGGTATAATCCCCGCCGATTTCCGCTACACTACCGCCGCCTTCCCCGTCATCCGCCGCCCGCGCGACCACCGATGCCAACCGCAAAGCAAAACACCGGCAAGAAAACGACCCGCAAAAAGGTCGAGCAATACGCCCACAAGGGCCGCCGGCGCGTAAACAACCCGCCGGTCGGCTTGGTCACCCCGCAGACCGACCCGGACGCCGGGCAGAAGCGCGCCTGGGCTTACGACCCGCACCTTGACCCGGCGCTGCACTGGGCCGGCAAAGTTGAGCGCACTTCATTCGAAGTGCCGACGGTGTCATTGCATGTGCATGAGCGCATCGAGGCGCGCACCATTATTGAGGCGGTGAAGAAGGGCAACGGCAACGGCGCGCAGCAGTCGATGTTCGGTTCGGATGAGATGAACCCGCCATTGCGCGAGGCGGTGGAGTTTTACAAACACCGTCACAACTGGAGCAACCGTCTCATCGCCGGCGACAGTTTGCTGGTGATGA
>JAPPPS010000049.1 GCA_028817405.1 Gammaproteobacteria bacterium | reverse complement strand
GACACCGGCATCGCCGGCGACTTGGGCGGCGGCATCGAATGGCGCGGCCCGGGCTTGCACCTGCGCCTCACCGCCGCCACCTCAGTCGCCGCCGCCGGCCCCGACGAACAACGCGCGACGCTCAGCGTGCGCAAATCCAGCGGGGATTTTGCTCTCAGTTTGAACCTCGCCGCTGATGATGCCGGCCTCGACACCGCACGACTGTTGCACGGTGAATGGCGGTTTTAGATGAAAGACGCTGGACTCCGGTTGTCACCGGAGTGGCGGTGAGAGACCGTCACCCATCATCCGCAATCTGCAACTTGCGGCGGATGGCGGTTAGGTCGTTTTCGATGCGCGTTAGGCGTTCAGCGGTCGACTCGGCGGTTTTGTTCGCGGACTTGTCGGCTTTCAGTTTGGCGTGTTCTTGCACCACTTCGATGATGACCGCGACAATCATGTTGAGCATGATGAAAGTAATCAGGCCGATGAAACTTAAATAAAATATCCAACTGAACGGATGGACTTCCATGGTTTCATACATCACATCGGTCCAGTCCTCCAAGGTGGCGACGCGGAACATGGTGAGCATGGCGGCGCCGATGTTGCCCCATAGCGCGGGGTTGATGTCGGCGAAGATGAGCGAGCCGAACGCGCCGTAGATGTAGAACACGATGAACATCAGAAGCAGCACATAAAACACGCGCGGAATGGCGTGCAGCAGCGACTCGATTAACTTGCGCAACTCCGGCAGGAAGACGATGAGTCGCATCATGCGAAACAACCGCAGCAGACGGCCGAGCAGCACATACTCGGATTCGTCCAGCGGAATGGTGCTGACGGTGACGATGCAGGCGTCGAAAATGTTCCAGCCGCTTTTGAAGAAGTTGCGCATCGGTTTTTCCACCGCCAAGCGCGTTAGGATTTCAACCACGAAATAAATCATGATGGCGTCGTCCATGACTTCCAACACCAACAACAGCAGCGGCGGCAGGTTGTAAGTTTTCATGCCGATGGTCATCGACGAGAGGATGATGACCGCGACCGTCACCCATTCAAACAGCGACATGTCGCGGTCGCCAAGTTTTAATTGCGCGCGCAGTTTTTCGCGCGCCGTGAATAACCGCGCGTGCCAGTTTTTGGATGCGTTGTTCGGGGTGGAATCAGTGACGGTCATTGTTTGCTCCGCGCGCTTTTATCGTTTGGAAAATCATCGGGAAGGAAAGACTCTGGACTCCGGCTGTCGCCGGAGTGGCGGTGCGGGCGGCTGTCGCCGGGGCGGCAACAGATGCGGGCGTCGATTTTTGAATATCACTTGTCATTTTTCATCCGCTTGCCGGACATCGCCGGCAAACCGTATTCTTCCGGCGCGAACTGCGGCAGGGAATCGAGAATCAGGTCGGCGTCGGCATAAATAGATTTTTCCATGCGCGCATCCGGCACCGCGATGACGCGCATGCGCGCGGCGACGCCGGCCGCCAAGCCCTGCGGCGAATCTTCAAACACCAAAGTCGACTCGGGCTGCGCGCCGATGCGCGCGGCCGCGGCGAGGAAGATGTCCGGCGCGGGTTTGCCGTTCTTGACTTGCGGGTCGTCGCCGCAGACCACGCCGTCCATCAAGTCGAACCAAGCGCGGTGGCGGGTGGTTTTCAGGTCGAACAACGCGCGCCCGGAACTGGTCGCCACCGCCATCGGCACGCGGTGGGTGTGCAAGTGGCGCACCAACGCTTCCGCGCCGGGCAACGCGTCGCAAGCGGCGAAAGCGTCATGCGACAACTCGGCGCGCTCGGCGAGATACTGCGCCGGCGTAATCGGCAGTTGCAGCGCATCGACCAACAACCGCGCCGACTCCGGAGCCGGTAAGCCAATCATTCGCGCTTTCAAATCCCAGTCGTAGGTCTTGCCGAAACGCCCGACGATGGTTTGAGTGACGGCGGTGTAGATGACTTCGGTGTCGAGCAGCAATCCGTCCATGTCGAACAGAATGTGCGTGGCGGGTGGGCCGGGCATCGGAGTGCGGTTCAAGTTTGCATTCGCCATTCGCTTTAATGTTTGCGTTTGTGTTTGCGCATCAGCCGCGCATCAGCCGCGCATTTTGCGGCCGGCCGGGTCGTATAACGGTTGCATCGCCAACACCGCCGGGCGCAATTCGCCGAGCAGTTCGACTTCAAACGCTTGGGCCTCGACCGCCAACTCGGCCGGCACATAACCAAGCGCGACGCTTTTCTTACAGTGATGCGCGTAGCCGCCGGAGGTGACATAGCCGACGCAATCACCGTTGTGAAACAACGCTTCGTCGCCGGAGGCGTCGATGTCGGTGTCGACCACCAGCGTGACCAATCGCCGGCGCGCGCCGTCTTGCTGCTGCTTGAGCGCGGCGTCGCGGCCGATGAAATCGCCTTTGTCGAAGTCGATGAAACGGTCGAGACCGGCCTCGATGGCGTTGAAGTCGGGACGGTAGTCCAGCGTCCAAACGCCCCAGTTTTTCTCCAAGCGCAGCGACAACAACGCGCGCGCGCCGTATAACCGTAACCCCAACTCTTCGCCGGCTTCTTCAACCGCTTCGAACAGTTTCAGTTGATACGGCGGCGCGCAGTAAATCTCATAACCCAGTTCGCCGGAGAACGACACTCGCGCCAACAGCGCCGGAATGCCGCCGACCGCGGCGCGGCGAATGTCGCAAAAGCGCAACGCATCGGCCGATACATCGACGCGGGTGATGCGCGACAGCAACGCGCGCGCGTTGGGGCCGGCGATGCCGATGCCGTGCCAGTCGTCCGAGGCGTTGCGGTAATGCACTGCGCCGGCGCCGGCGTTGTTACCGTCGCCGGCCGCCGGCAAATGCGCTTCAAACCACCGTCGGTGCATCTCCTGCGCCGCGCCGGAGCCGAACAACATGAAATGCTGGTCCGACAACCGCGCCACCGACAGGTCACCGTATAACCGGCCCTTCGGCGTCAGCAGCGGCGTCAACGCCAGGCGGCCGGTCGGCGGCAGTTTGGCAGCCAACATGCGGTCCAAAAACGCCGCCGCGCCGGGCCCGGTGATTTCGTGCTGCGCGAAGTTGGCGATTTCCAGCGCGCCGACCGCGCCGCGCACCGCGGCCACCTCCGCGGCCACAAAATCGAAAGCGTTGGAGCGGCGCAGCGTCGGCGTCTCCACCGCATTGGCCGGCGAATCGGCGAACCACAACGCATGCTCCAGCCCAAACCCCGCGCCCATGACCGCGCCCTTGCCGAGCAAACGGTCATACAGCGCGGTGGTTTTTTGGCGGCGGCCGAGCGGCAATTCTTCGTTGGGATAACTGATTTGGAATCGGCGGGTGTAGTTCTCGGCCGATTTAATGGTGCCGTATTCCGGGGTCGCGAACGCGCCGAATCGCGCGATGTCCATCGCCCACACATCCACCGACGGCTCGCCCTCGACCAACCATTCGGCGAGGCACAAACCCACCCCGCCGGCCTGGCAGAAGCCGGCCATCACGCCGACCGCGGCCCAGTAATTGGCCAGCCCCGGCACCGGCCCAATCATCGGATTGCCGTCGGGCCCGAAGGTGAACGGCCCGTTGACCACATTCTTGATGCCGGCCCGGCCGAGCGCCGGAATGCGCTCAAACGCCAAGTCCAAACGCGCCGACACCCGCTCCAAGTCCGGCTGCAACAACTCGCGGTCGAAGTCCGGCGGCGTGCCGTCGACCCGCCACGGTGTGGCTTGCGGCTCATAAGTGCCGAGCAGGAGCCCGTGCTGTTCCTGCCGGAAATACAGGTTGGATTCGTAGTCGATGCCGCACGGTAATTCCCGGTCCGCGGCCGCGATGTCGGGGATGGATTCGGTGATGAGGTAGTGGTGTTCGAACGGCTGCACCGGCAACTCGAGGCCGGCCAGCCGCCCGACTTCGCGCGCCCACAAACCCGCGGCGTTGATGACGACGCCGGCGTTGACCGTGCCGGCGACGGTGACCACATCCCAACTGCGGTCGCGGCGCTGGCGGGTTTCCAGCACCGGCGTTTGCGTGAGCCAACTGGCGCCGAGCGCCTTGGCCGCTTTGGCGTAAGCGGTGGTGACGCCGGACGGGTCGATGTGGCCGTCCAGCGGGTCATACAGCGCGCCGAGATAGTGCTTCGGCTCAATCAGCGGGTGCATGCGCGCGACTTCCTGCAGCGACACGAATTCTTGGTCGAGGCCCATGTAGCGCGCTTTCGACCGCTCTTGCTTGAGGTAGTCGAGGCGCTCGGGGCTGGAGGCGAGGTAGAAACCGCCGGTCTGGTGGTGGCCGACCGATTGCCCGGACAATTTCTCCAATTCCGGGTACAGGTTGATGGTGTAGCCCTGCAGTTTGGAGATGTTGGGGTCGGAACTGATGGTGTGAATCTGCCCGGCCGCGTGCCACGACGAGCCGGCCGTCAACTCGGCGCGCTCCAGCAGCAGCGCCTCCTTCCATCCCATTTTGGCGAGGTGGAACAGAATCGAGCAGCCGACCACGCCGCCGCCGATGATGACGACGCGGGCGTGGGAGGGGAGGGAATTCATGAGCAGGGGCGGCGGCGGACCGGGCGCGAGTGTAGCAGAAATGACGGTGGTGGGGAGGGAAAACCGGCGGCCGGCGGCGGGGTAGCGGCGGCGAGGCGGCAAAGTCCGCGGCCGGGGGCGGCGGCGGGGAGGGAAAACCGGCGGCCGGGTAGCGGCGGCGATGCGGCAAAATCCGCGGCCAGGGGCGGCGGGGCAGCGGCGCGACGGCAAAATCCGCGGTGGCGGCAAGGCGCGGCGCGGCCGCGACCGGCCGCAACCGTCGCCGCAGGAACTTAACCCCCATTTGGCACTCTACCCCGATGAGTGCTAAAATCCCGCCCAATCGCAACCGGAGGAATTCACCACCGATGGAGCCACCGCTCAACCAACCCGTCCCCGCGCCGGCTGACGCCGGCGTATCCGCATCCCCGACATCCGCGCCGGCGCACCTGCCGGTCAGCGTCCCCGCGGGCGAGAACCTCGGCGCCTACATGCAGGCGGTCAACGCCGCGCCGCTGCTGTCGTTGCAGCGCGAGCGCGAACTGGCGCTGCGCTACCGCAACCACGGCGACCTCGAGGCGGCGCGCGAACTGGTCATGTCGCACCTGCGCTATGTGGTCAAAGTGGCGCGCGGTTTCACGGGCTACGGCCTGCCGCTCACCGACCTCATTCAAGAAGGCAGCATCGGCTTGATGAAGGCGGTCAAGCGCTACGACCCGAACCGCGATGTGCGGCTGGTGTCGTTTGCGGTGCATTGGATTCGCGCCGAAATCTACGACTATGTGCTGCGCAACTGGCGCATGGTCAAAGTCGCCACCACCAAAGCGCAGCGCAAATTGTTCTTCAACCTGCGCAAGTCGCGCGCCCGGCTCGGCTGGATGAAGGACGACGAAGTCGAGCGATTGGCAAAAACCCTGAATGTCGAAGCGGCCACGGTGCGGCAGATGGAATCGCGCTTATCCGGCGCCGACATCGCTTTCGACGGCCCCGCCGACGCCGACGATGAGACCGCCTACCTTGCCCCCGCCCAGCACCTCGGCGACAGCCGGTACGACCCGGCCGTGGTGGTCAGCGACGCGCAGCAGGAAAGCGAATCGCGCCGGCAATTAACCGCGGCGATGGGGCAATTAGACGAGCGCAGCCGCGACATCGTCGCGCGCCGGTGGCTCGGCGACGACAAGCCCACCCTGCACGACCTGGCGGCCCAATACGGCGTCTCCGCCGAGCGCATCCGCCAAATAGAAAAACGCGCCATGGAAAAAATGCGCGCAACGATTAACGTTTAAGCTGGCGCCTCCGCCCCACGGATTATTCCGCGGTGATTAGAACAACGCTTCCGCGCCTGGTTTTGGGGGGGGTTGGCCCGGGGCGGGGGTGGCCGGGGCCGGTTCGCTGCCGGTGATGTAGTATTCGAGGTAGCCGTCGGGGTCGGTGGCGGGGGTGGGCTGGCCGCTTGCCTTGCTGACCCACCGGGTGACGATGCCGTCCGGGGTGGCGGCTGCGCGTTCGGGGAAGTCCGGCAGCACTTCGCGCATGTAGTCAACCCAAATCGGCAGCGCGGCGGTGGCGCCGGATTCGCGGCGGCCAAGATGCGCCGGCTCGTCGAAGCCGACAAATACGGTGGTCACGAGGTCGGGGTTGAAGCCGGAAAACCACGCGTCGCGGAAGTCGTTGGTGGTGCCGGTTTTGCCCGCCAAATCGTCGCGCTTTAACGCCAGCGCGCGCCGCCCGGTGCCGCTGCGAATAACCTCGCGCATCATCTCCGTCATCACAAACGCGTTCTGCTCGGAAATCACGCGCTCGGTCGGCGAGGCCGGCGCGACGCTGTCCGCGGCGCTTTCAACGCCGACGGTTTCGATGCCGGCATCCGCGCCGGTGTTCTCCGCGGCATCACCGGCATCCGCAACTTCCGCGCCCTCCGCACCGTCGACAGCCGCGCCATTCGCCGCAACGCCATCGACGCCGGCGACATCGGCGACACCGGCAACATCGGCGACCGCGGCGCCGCCATCCACTGCGGCGGCGGTGGCCGCGGGTCCACCCACTTCCGCGGCCGCGGCGGCCGCGCCGGCACCGTCATCGCCGGCCGCGTCATCGTCCGGCGCCGCGCAGGCGATGCAGCCGGCCAACTCGACTTCGTTGCCCTGGCCGTCCACGATGCGCTCGATGAGATACGGCTGCACCCGCCGCCCGCCGTTGGCGAACACCGCGAAGCCGGCCGCCAAGTCCAGCGGCGTCACCGAAAAACTGCCGAGCGCCAGCGAGTAACTGCGCGGCAGCGTGGCCGGGTCGAAGCCGAATCGAGCGAGATGCGCGACCGCGTCGTCGATGCCGATGGCGCGCAGGATGCGCACCGCGACCAAGTTCAACGACCTGCTCAACGCCTCGCGCAGGCGCGTGGGCCCGAAGAACTGGCCGCTGTAATTCTGCGGCCGCCACACGCCTTCCAAGTCGTCCGCGACCACAATCGGCGCGGCGCTGACCAAACTGCCGGCGGTGAAACCATGCTCCAAGGCCGCGGAATAAATGAACGGTTTGAAGTTGGAGCCGGGCTGGCGCAGCGCCTGCGCGGCGCGGTTGAACTTGCTTAAGTAGTAGTCAAAACCGCCGGTCAACGCGCGCACCGCGCCGCTGTGCGGGTCGATGCTGACCAGCGCGCCGCCGACCGCCGGCAGTTGCTCAAGTCGCCAACCTTTGCCTTTGCGGCCGTCCACCGGCGACACATAAACCACATCGCCGCGGCTGACCACCTCGGCGGCCGCGTTCAGTTCCGGCCCGAGACTGTTCGGCGTTCGATAAGCGCGCGCCCATTGGATGTGTTCCCAGTCGATGCGCGCGGTCTGCCCGCGTATGCGCGCGACAATTTCGCGGCCGGCGTTTTCCAACACCACGGCCGGAATCAATTCGCGGCTGTGCGGATATTGCAGCAACTTGGTGTCGATGAAGTCGTCGATGGACTGTGAATCAAGCGCATCGACATCCAGGGTGTCGACCGGCCCGCGGAATCCATGCCGGCGGGTGTATGCCAACAAGCCGCCGCGCAACGCTTTGTCGGCGTACGATTGGTAGGCGCTGTTGATGGTGACGGTGACACGGTAGCCGGATTGGTATGCGGCGCGGCCGAATCTATCGAACAACATCTGGCGCACCATCTCCGCGGCGTATGGCGCCGGCGCTTGGGTCTCCGCCAGGCGGCGGGCCGCGGTCACCGGCGCGGCGCGCGCGGTGCGGTAACTCAAGTCGTCGATGCGGCCGAGTTCATGCAAGCGGCGCAGAACATAATCGCGGCGTTCGGTGGCGCGCTGCGGGTCGGTGAGCGGGTTGTTGCGCGACGGCGCTTTGGGCAGGCCGGCCAACATGGCGATTTCCGGCACGCTCAAGTCAGCCAAATCGACGCCGTAATAAACCTGCGAGGCGGCGGCGAAACCGTACGCGCGGTGGCCCAAGAAAATCTTGTTGAGATACAACTCCAAGATTTCATCCTTGGTCAGCGCGCGCTCCAAGTTGAACGCCAACAAAATTTCTTTCAGTTTGCGGGTGTAAGTTTTTTCCGGCTTAAGAAAGAAGTTGCGCGCGACTTGCATGGTGATGGTGCTCGCGCCCTGCGCGCGCGAGCGGGTGAAGAAGTTGCTGATGCCGGCGCGCGCGATGCCGGGGAAGTCGACGCCGCCGTGGTGGTAGAACCGGTCGTCTTCGGTGACCAACACCGCATCGATGAGCAGCGGCGGGGTTTGGTCGAGGGTCACCGGGCTGCGCCGCTCGTCGCCGTATTCGGCGATGCGTTTGCCGTCGCTGCTGTAAATGCGCAGCGGAATGTTGAGCGGCACGCGGCGGATGTCGTCGATGGACGGCAGCGTCGGCAGCAGCGTCGCGACATACACGCCGCCGCCGACGCCGGCGGCCGCGGCCAACAGCAGACACCAGGCGGTGACTTTCCACAGGATGCGCAACAACAATTTCATCGAGTCGGCGGTGACGGTGGCGGCGCGTACTGACGTACTTAATTGGTCCAGCGGCGGCGCGGAATTCCCCATGCGCCCGCAAGCGCAGTATTATAGCCATAATCCGCGGCCGCGCGATTCCCCGCCCGCGGCCGCCGCGCACCGTCGCCGCAACCCGCGCCGCGCGCCCACCACGACCATGCGCCTTCGCCACCACATCTATCTCATCGGCCTGATGGGGGCCGGCAAAACCACCGTCGGGCGGCGGTTGGCGAAGTTGCTCGACTGCGATTTCATCGACACCGACCAGGCGCTGGAAGCGCGCACCGGGGTGTCGGTGAGTTACATCTTTGAACTCGAAGGCGAGGCCGGGTTTCGCGCGCGCGAGGCGCAACTGTTGGCGGAGATTAGCCGCGGCGATGGCGGTGATGGCGACGGTGACGGTGACCGCGGCGACGGTGACCGTGGCCGCGACGGTGACCGTGACCGCCGCGACAACCACCCCGGCCGCCACCCCGGCGCGGTCATCGCCACCGGCGGCGGCATCATCTTGCGCGCCGACAACCGCCGCGTGATGCGCGCCTGCGGCCGGGTGATTTACCTGCGCGCGGCGCTGCACTTGCTGCAGGCGCGGTTGCAAAACTGCGACTCCCGGCCGCTGTTGAGCGCGCCCGACCCGGCCGCTAAAATCGCGCAACTATTGGCCGAGCGCGGCCCGCTGTACGCGGCCGAGGCCGACCACATCATCGATGTCACCGGCGCGCCGGCCGCGCGGGTTGCCAACCAAATCCACGACTTGCTGCGCGATGAACTCGAGCACCGTCAACATTGACTTGGGCGCGCGCGCTTACCAAGTGCGCATCGGGCCCGGTTTGTTGTCCGCGGCCGAGGAATTCCTGCCGTGGGTCGAGGGCGCGCAAGTGTGCGTGGTCACCGACGAGACGGTCGCGCCGTTGTATCTCGAACGCGTCACCGCGGCGCTGGCGAGCAAACAAGTGGTGACGAAAATTTTGCCGGCCGGCGAAGCGATAAAAACCCTGGACGGTTTGAATCATGTTTTCGACGCGTTGTTGGATGCGCCGTGCGCGCGCGATGTGACCATCATCGCGCTCGGCGGCGGCGTGGTCGGCGACATCGCGGGTTTCGCGGCCGCGTGTTACCAGCGCGGCGTGGCGTTCATTCAAGCGCCGACCACTCTGTTAGCGCAAGTCGATTCATCGGTCGGCGGCAAAACCGGCGTCAACCACGCGCGCGGCAAAAACATGATTGGCGCGTTTTACCAGCCGCGCCGCGTGGTCGCCGACACCGACACTTTGGCGACGCTTCCCCGCCGCCAGTTCGCCGCGGGTTTGGCGGAGGTGATTAAATACGGCGTCATCGCGGACGCGGAATTTTTCGTTTGGCTGGAGGAGAATATCGATGCGGTGTCGGCGCATGATGCAGCGGCGTTGGCGTTTATCATCGAACGCTCATGCATCAACAAAGCGCGAATCGTGGCGCAAGATGAATTGGAATCCGCCGGCGCGCGCGCGTTGCTTAACCTCGGCCATACTTTCGGCCACGCGATTGAGACCGGCCTCGGCCACGGCGCATGGCTGCACGGCGAGGCGGTGGCCACCGGCATGGCCATGGCCGCGGCGTTGGCGGCGCGCATGGGCCGGTTGCTCGCGGCCGATGAATCGCGCATCGTGGGTTTGTTGGCCGCGGCCGGGTTGCCGGTGGGGCCATTCGCGGGCTTGGCGGCGGATGATATGTTGCGCTTGATGCGCGTCGACAAAAAGGTGCGCGATGGTCGCGTGCGTTTAATTCTCCCGGCCGGCATCGGCGCGGCCGACATCGTGGACGACTATCCCGCGGACCTGTTGGCGGCGACGGTGGCCGACTTCACCGTCGCATCGACGGCGACAGCCGCGGCCAAAACCGCATAACTATTCCATGCGCAAGAAGCAACAAAAGAAACCATGGGGCGGGCGCTTCTCCGCGCCGACGCATGCATTGCTGGAATCATTTTCGGCATCGGTTGCCGTCGACCGCCGGCTGTACCGTCATGACATTCGCGGCTCGATTGCGCATGCGCGCATGCTGATGAAAATCGGCGTGCTGACCGAAGACGAATTCAACGCCATCGAGAGCGGCTTGAAAACCATTCAAGACGACATCGAGCGCGGCGCGTTTGAATGGGATGATGCGCTGGAAGATGTGCACATGAACATCGAAGCGCAGTTGACCGCGCGCATCGGCGACGCCGGCAAAAAACTGCACACCGCCAGGTCGCGCAACGACCAAGTCGCCACCGACATGCGTTTGTATTTGCGCGACGCCATCGACCAACTCTGCGCCGCGTTAACCGCGTTGCAGCGCGCCATCGTGCAGCGCGCCGCGGCCGAAGCGGCGACCATCATGCCCGGCTTCACCCACTTGCAAAGCGCGCAGCCGGTCACCTTCGGCCATCATTTGTTGGCGTGGAATGAAATGTTGGAGCGCGACTACGCGCGATTGCGCGACTGCCGGGTGCGCGTCAATGTGTCGCCGCTCGGCGGCGCGGCGCTGGCCGGCAGCGGCCTCGGCATCGACCGCGAGATGACGGCCGCGGAATTGGAGTTCGCCGGCGTGTGCCGCAACTCGCTGGACGCGGTGTCGGACCGCGACTTCGCCATCGAGTTCGCCGCGGCGGTCGCGCTGTTGATGGTGCATCTGTCGCGCGTGGCCGAGGAAATCGTGCTGTGGTGTTCGAGCGCGTTCGGTTTTGTTGACTTAAGTGACGCGTTCACCACCGGCTCCAGCATCATGCCGCAGAAGAAAAACCCCGATGTCGCGGAACTCATCCGCGGCAAATGCGCGCGCGCGCACGGCAACTTGAGTGCGTTACTGATGCTGATGAAGGCGCAGCCGCTGGCGTATAACCGCGACAACCAAGAGGACAAAACGCCGCTGTTCGACAGCGCCGACACCGCGCTGGCCTGCGTGGAAGTTTTCACCGCGTTGTTGCCGGCGATGAAACTCAACCACCGGCGCATGCGCGAGGCCGCGGCGCGCGGGCATGCCACCGCCACCGACTTGGCGGATTACTTGGTCAGCCGCGGAGCGCCGTTCCGCGAAGCGCATGAAGCGGTCGGCAAAGCGGTCGGATTCGCCGAAGCGAAAGGCGCGCAATTGGCCGAGTTGAAGTTGGCGGAGTTGCAGCAATTCAACGCCGCCATCGCCGCCGATGTGTTCGATGCGCTGTCCGTGGAAGGCTCGGTGGCGGCGCGCGCGCACACCGGCGGCACCGCGCCGGCGCGGGTGTCCGAGGCCGCGCGCGCGGCGTTGAAGCGGTTGAGTTCTCGAAGCGCGTGACGATGCGCGAGATAACGGGGAATCGTCGATGAAAAAATTGCAAGCGCCGCGCCCACTGTTACTGTGGCGCACCGTCACCGCCGCGGCCCTGGCGTTCATGCTCGCCGCCTGCGGCCAGACCGGCCCGCTGTATTTGCCGGGCCCGGATGAAGAAACCGGCGGCATGAGCGTCGCGTCCATGGCCGCCAACACCGTCGACTCCATGGCCGCCGGCACCGTCGACTCCATGGCCGCCAACACCGTCGACTCCACCCCCGCCATCGCCCCCACCCCCGACTAAACCGCCGCGCGGGCATCCCCACCCGCGCCCACCGCATGGACCACTTCCACCGCATCGACGGCCGCCTGCACGCTGAGCAAGTGCCGCTCGCCGACATCGGCCGCGCCGCCGGCACACCGTGCTATGTGTATTCGCGCGCCACGCTGGAGCGTCACTGGCGCGCCTTCGACGCCGCCTTCGGCAACCACCCGCACCGCATCTGCTACGCGGTCAAAGCCAACGGCAACCTCGCGGTGCTGAATGTGTTGGCGCGCTTGGGCAGCGGTTTTGACATCGTGTCCGGCGGCGAACTGCGGCGCGTGTTGGCGGCCGGCGGGGCCGCGGACAAAACCATTTTCTCCGGCGTCGGCAAGCAGGACTGGGAAATCCGCGAAGCGTTGGCGGCCGGCATCGCGTGCTTCAACATCGAATCGGAAGACGAATTGCATCGCATCAGCGCCGCGGCCGCGAAGGCGCGCAAAGTCGCGGCGGTGTCGGTGCGCCTGAACCCCGATGTCGACGCCAACACCCATCCGTACATTTCCACCGGCCTGCGCGAGAACAAATTCGGCTTGGCTGAATCGCGCGCGTTCGCGGTCTACAAACGCGCGCGCGCCGACGCCAACTTGCGCATCAGCGGCGTCGCCTGTCACATCGGCTCGCAGTTGACCGACCTGGCGCCGTACCGCGACGCGTTGGCGCGCACGCTGGAGTTCGCGCGCAGATTGGAGGCCGCGGGCATCGGCATCGACCACCTCGACTTCGGCGGCGGCTTGGGCGTGCGATACCACGCGGAGACGCCGCCCACGCCGGCCGAATATGTCGGCATGATTCTGCGCATGTTGGCGGCGCATGAACGCCGGTTGCCGGTCACCATCGAGCCGGGCCGGGCCATCGCCGCCAACGCCGGGGTGCTGCTGACCCGCGTCATCGCGCTGAAACGCGGCGCCGGCGACACCGACTTCTGCATCGTCGACGCCGGCATGAACGACTTGATTCGGCCGGCGCTGTACCAAGCGCGCCAAGACATCGTGGAAGTCGCGCCGCCGGCAAGCGCCGATGGGACCGATGCGGCCGCCGCGACCGCGGTGCGCGAATACGATGTGGTCGGGCCGGTGTGCGAGAGCGCCGACTGCCTCGGCACAGCGCGACGGTTAAGCGTGCGCGAATCCGACTTGTTGGCGGTGCGCACGGCCGGCGCGTACGGCGCGGTGATGGCCTCCAACTACAACGCGCGCCGACGCCCGGCCGAAGTCATGGTCGACGGCGATGCGTTTTATGTGGTGTGCAAAAGGGAAACCCTCGGCGCGCTTTACCGCGGCGAGTCGATGTTGCCGGCGGATGATGATGCCGCGGATGAATCGGATGCCGCGGATGATGTCGAAGTTAACCGCGCTTGAAGAAAATTTAACAACACACCGTACGCCGGCAAAAACACCGCCACCGACAGCACGGTCTTGAACGCCAAATCCACCGTCGCCAACTCCACCCAGTTGGCCGCCATAAACGCATCCGCCGAACGGTAAAACGCCACCGAGTAAAAAATGAAAGTGTCCAGCGTGTTGGCGAACAAAGTCGACACCAGCGGCGCCGCCCACCACGATTGCGCGCGCGCGCGAATGCGCTGAAACACCGCGATGTCCAGCAACTGCCCGAGCAAATACGCGCTGCCGCTGGCGATGCCGATGCGCCAAGTCGCCAACGCCACGCTGATGGCGATGGCCGGCACATACGCCAGCGCCACAATCCGCCGCGCATTGCCCGCGCCCGACAACCGCACGGTCAAATCGGTCGCCAAAATCACCAGCGGGAAAACCAACATGCCCCAAGTGAAATCATAACCGCCCACCGCGCCGGTGAACTGCACCATGTAATTGGCAACCGCAATCACGGCGATGTGAAACAACGCCAGCGCGATGATGAGACGCGGATGGGCAACGGGGGACATGCGATGAGGCGACGAACGATAAGGTGACAAACTTTGCCGGCGAACAAACACCGCGATTATAAATCATCCCGCAACAACAAACAAAAACCGGCAACCACCGCGTAGCGCAATTCCTGATGGTAGAAAAACAAGGAGCGATAGCGACTCTGTTTTTCACCAATCAGGAAGCCAGAGTCTTTAATTACCCCGGCGCGGAAGTAACAAAAGGCAAAGACTCTGGACTCCGGTTGCCACCGGAGTAGCGGGTGGGGCGCGTTCATCGATTCAAATCGGCATCGTCGAATCGGCCAGTTTGCCTTCCCCCCGCTCGCGGGCGGGGGCAGGCTTGGCGTCTGGATTCCTGTTTCCAAACAGGAATTGCGGCGCTTCGCGCCGGTATTCTCGATGCCCGCCTAACAGACTGCGGGCGTGGCGGTGGATGGCCGCGGGCAGCGGGTAAATGCCGGGGGCGCCGGCGCTGTGGTACACTGCGCGCAACAGACACTCAAACATTCGGAGGGCACCGTGAAAAGCAGAGCCGCTGTTGCGTGGGAGGCCGGCGCGCCGTTGCGCGTTGAGGAGGTCGATGTGGAGGGGCCGAAGGCCGGGGAGGTTTTGATTCAAATCAAAGCCACCGGCGTTTGTCATACGGATGCGTTTACGCTGAGCGGCGCGGATCCGGAAGGGGTTTTTCCGGCGATTCTCGGCCACGAGGGCGCGGGGGTGGTGGTCGAAGTCGGCGCGGGCGTGCAGTCGGTGGCGGTCGGCGACCATGTGATTCCGCTGTATACCGCCGAATGCCGGCAGTGCAAATTCTGCAAGTCCGGCAAAACCAATTTATGCCAGGCGGTGCGCGAGACGCAGGGGCGCGGGCTGATGCCGGACCGCACCACGCGCTTCTCGGCCGGCGGCAAACGCCTGTTCCACTACATGGGCACCAGCACTTTCGCCGAATACACGGTGGCCGCGGAAGTGTCGGTGGCGGTGGTGAACAAGGCCGCGCCGTTCGACAAAATTTGCCTGCTCGGCTGCGGCGTGACCACCGGCATCGGCGCGGTGCTGAACACGGCCAAGGTCGAAGCCGGCGCGAGCGTCGCGGTGTTCGGGTTGGGCGGCATCGGCCTGGCGGTGGTGCAAGGCGCGGTGATGGCGAAAGCCGCGCGCATCATCGGCGTGGATGTCAACCCGGACAAGTTCGAGTTGGCGATGCAAATGGGCGCGACCGAGTGCGTCAACCCGGCCGACGATGACCGGCCGGTGCAGGAAGCCATCGTCGACATGACCGACGGCGGCGTCGATTATTCGTTCGAGTGCATCGGCAATGTCGAGGTGATGCGCGCGGCCTTGGAATGCTGCCACAAGGGCTGGGGCGAGAGCGTGATTATCGGCGTGGCCGGGGCCGGCCAGGAAATCGCCACGCGGCCGTTTCAGTTGGTCACCGGCCGGGTGTGGCGCGGCACCGCGTTCGGCGGCGTCAAAGGGCGCACGCAATTGCCGGGCATGGTCGAGCAAGCGATGCGCGGCGAAATCCAACTCGCGCCGTTCGTCACGCACACCATGGGGTTGGAAGACATCAACCGCGCGTTTGATTTGATGCACGAAGGAAAAAGCATCCGCTCGGTGATTTTGTATTAGCGGCGGGTGTTTTTATCGAGCGGCGGTTCACGGTAACCATTCGTCGCGCGCGCTACACCGTCGCGCTTGACAAACTCGACCGCGCTGAATCATCGCGCGCGCTCAACCGTCGCGCGTCGCGCGAATCATCACACCGTCACACCGGCGGCGTCCCCCGGAACCGTCCCGGCCGCGGTCCGCGCAGCAATTCCACCGTGGCGCGCGCCGCCACCGCCGCCATAATCAGCACGCCGCCGATGAGGGTCCACGCCGACGGTTGCTCGCCCACCGCCCACCACACCCACACCGGCGACAGCGCGAATTCCAGCAGCATAAACAGCGTGATTTCCGCCGCCAACAGGTGGCGCGAGGCGGCGATATACAGGTAGTGGCCGGCCCCGGCGACGGCTCCGCCCCACAGGTAACTCAGCGCCAAGTCGTGCATCGACACGCGCACTGCGCCGCCTTGCATGAGCGCCGAGACGATGACGATGGCGACCGCGGAAATCAGCAGCGTCGGCAGCATTTCGCGGTGACGGTTGCCGCGCAAAATCACCGCATACAACGCGAACAGCAGCGCGGTCAAAAGCGCCAGCGCGTTGCCTTTGGCGGAGCCGATGGTGACGCCTTCGAACACCATCACGCCCAAGCCGGTGGCGGCCGCGCACATGGTCACCAAGGTCGCGCGGTTGAGTTTTTCTTTGAGGAAGATGCGCGCGAGGAGCGCGGCGAAGAACGGAATCGCGCCGAGGATGAACATGGTGTTGGCGACCGTGGTGTGGGTCAGCGCTTGCAGGAAGAACATGCCGGCCGCGCCCAACATTAAGCCGGCGATGAAACCTTGCGCGCCGATGTCCCGCACCGCGGCCGGCGCGCGCTTGCCGAATCGCAGCGCGAGATAAACGCTGACCACGCCGAACAGCGCGACCGAACGGTGGAAGTTGATTTGCCACGGCAGCGCGGTTTCCATGCTGCGAATAATCAAGCCGCCGAAACTGATGATGACCGAACTCAGCACCATGCACAGCATGGCCGGGCGGCGCCAAGAGTCGGCGGTCGAGTTGGCCGCGGCGGCCGCGTCGTTCATGATGGCGCACTCGGTGACGGTGAGCGCGGCGACGGTGACGGTGACGGTGACGATGGTGACGGTGACGGTGGTGACGGTGAGCGCGGTGACGGTGTCGACGGTGACGGTGACGATGGTGACCGTAACCGTAACCGTAACGACGGCGCCCGCCCGCCGCGCAACTCCACCGCGGCGCGCGCCGCCACCGCGCACACAATCAGCGCGCCGCCGGCCAAGGTCCACGCCGACGGCATCTCGGCGAACAGCAGCCACACGAACAACGGGCCAAGCGCCAGTTCCAGCAGCAAAAACAGCGTGATTTCCGCGGCCGCCAAGTGGCGCGAGGCGATGATGAACAGCCAGTGCGCGCAGCCGCTGAGCGCGCCGCCCCAGAACAAACACAACGCCAAGTCGCGCGCCGAGACGCCGAAACCGCCGCGTCCGCCGAGCACCGGCGCGGTCACGACCAAAATCACCGTCGCCGCCACCAACAACGCCGGCAGCATTTCGCGGTGGCGGCTGCCGCGCAAAATCACCGTATAAGACGCGAACAACCACGCGGTCAGCAGCGCCAGCGCGTTGCCCGCGCCGGCCCCGGCCGCGACCCCCTCGGCCACCATCACGCCCAAGCCCAGCGCGGCCACGCCCATGGTTGCCAGGGTCGCGCGGCCGAGTTTTTCTTTGAGGAAGATGCGCGCCAGCAGCGCGGCGAAGAACGGAATCGCGCCGAGGATGAACAGCGTGTTGGCGACCGTGGTCAGCGCCATCGACTGCACGAACGTCACGGTGGACAACCCGAACAGCGCGCCGGCCGCGCAGCCGCGCAGCCCGATGCCGCCGACCGCCGCGGCCGCGTCCTTGCCAAAGCGCAGCGTCACCGTGACCGCGGCGAACGCGAACAACGCGACCGCGCGGTAGAAGTTGACCTGCCACGCCGACGCCGCCTCCATGCCGCGCAGCAGCGGGCCGTCAAAACTGATGATCACCGCGCAGCAGACGATGAGCAGAAACGCCATGCGCCGCTGTGCTGCGGCCCCCGGCGGCGGTAACAACGCGTTCGGCATGCGCGGATTTTACCCGCAACCCATGTCCATGCTGTCCATGCTGTCCATGCCGCCGCCGGCGCCGGCGCTTACAACCCCAACAGCGTCAACACATTGCCGTCCGGGTCTTTGAAGTGGGCCAGGGTGCCGCCCCATGGTTGCTTGGTCGGCGGGGCGGTGAATTCCACGCCTTTGTCCGCCAGTTGCGCGTACACCAAGTCGATGTCGTCGACCACCAGCGAGGCGCCGACGAACCGCCCGACCAGTTCGCCGGCTTGCGGCGCGCCCGGCTCCATGCCTTCGATTCCCAACTTGGCGCCGCCTAAGTCGAACTCGGCCCAGGCGAAAGTTTGGTCAGCGAACACCAACGGCAGGCCGACGGTTTCTTGGTAGAAGTCCAGCGACCGGTCCCAGTCGGTGGTGAAGATTCGGATGGCGTAGAGTTTCATGGTCTGGTCCTGCGGTGTGGCGTTTTTGCGCGATTTTGCGGCGCGATTTTGTGCGCTTTTGCGATGATTGTGTCGGCGGATTGTAGCGCATCGGCGGCGATGCATGGCGCCCGGCCCCGGTGACCGTGGCGGCTGCGTTGTTATCGGCGGCCGGAGTTTCTACAATCCGCGCCGTGATTTTGCGGCGGCGCGCTTCGCCTCAATTAAGTACATGCTACATGCCGCGCCGACGCTGATGCCCGCCATGCCCCGACCATTCCACAGCATCGAAGACGCGCGCCGCCTGGCGCGCCGGCGCATGCCGCGCCTACTGTTCGACTTCGTCGACGGCGCGGTCGGGCGCGAACGCGCGGCGCGCTTGAACCGCAGCGCGCTGGCAAGCATCCAACTGCAGCCGCGGGTGTTGAACGACACCACCGGGCGCGCGCTCGACGCCGCCTTGTTGGGCGAGGAATACGCGCTGCCGTTCGGCGTCGCGCCGATGGGCATGTGCGATTTGGCGTGGCCCGGGGCCGACCGGGCGTTGGCGGCGGCCGCGGTGCGTCATAAAATTCCGGTGTGCTTCTCGACCGCGGCCTCCACCAAGTTGGAAGACGCGCGCGACATGGCCGGCCAGCGCGCGTGGTTTCAACTTTATGTCAGCGACTCGGCCGATGCCGCGTGGGCGTTGGTCGAGCGCGCCGCCAACGCCGGTTATACGCATCTGGTTTTCACCGTCGATGTGCCGCAGATTTCCCTGCGCATTCGCGACTTGCGCAACGGTTTTACGCTGCCGTTTCGCATCGGGCCGCGGCAGTTTTTCGACTTCGCGCTGCATCCGCGGTGGTCGGTCGAGACGCTGCTGCGCGGGGTACCGCGGGTGATGAACTTCGATGCCGCCGGCGCGGGCAAGTTCGTGCGCGAGGCCGGGCGTGGCGCCGCGACTTGGGAATTTCTGGAGCGGCTGCGCGACCGATGGCGCGGCCGACTCATCGTCAAGGGGGTGCTGTCGGCCGACGATGCGCGGCGCATCGCGCGCGCCGGCGCGGACGCGGTGTATGTCTCCAACCACGGCGGCCGCCAACTCGACAGCGCGCCGCCGGCCAGCGACGCGTTGCCGGCGATTCGCGCCGCGCTCGGCCGCGACTACCCGCTGATTTTCGACAGCGGCGTGCGCGGCGGCGAGGATGTCGTCAAGGCGCTGGCGTTGGGCGCGGATTTTGTACTGTTGGGCCGGCCGTGGTTATACGCCATCGGCGCGGTCGGGGCGGAGGGGCCGGACAACCTGGTCGACATTCTTGCGCGCGAAATCGATGTAACCCTGGCGCAAATCGGCCGGCGACGGGTCGGGGAGGTGGATGAAACGGTACTCAAAACGCCGCGCGGGTGACGGTGGGGCGAACAATGCCCCAACCGTTTGGAACGAAAGCGCGGTTGTCACACCCGCCGAAATAGTTTATACTGAACCCCTTTTATCACCATTCAAACTGGGAAGAGGCCCGAGTAAAATGGCGACACTAAAAGAGCAAGTGATTCGAACGGCGATTAGTATCCTGAAACGCAAACCGAAAGGTCTGCGTAATAAGGATTTGTGTCAGCAAATCGCAAAGAAGAAACCCGAATTAAATCCCAACACCATTCAGGGGGGCGTTTGGAATATTCACAACGAATCCAGAGAAGTCGACAAAGTCGAAGGCTTGTTTAAGCATGCCAAATATCAAAGTGGCAACCTTGGTCGCGCGGACAGCAAAGCGACCAGGGGAGAAAGGATAGTACAAGAAGCAATTCGCCTTTTGGAGGGTAGCCCGGATGGGTTGCGTTATACGGTGTTGTGCCAAAAGATTGCAGAAGGGGATTCCGCCCTGAAGATACATACCATTAGGGGGGCAATTCATGATATTCAGACTAAACGTGCGGAAATCGAAAAAGTCGAAAGAGGTTTGTTTAGGCACATCAAATATCAGGATGATAAGTCGACTCCCGAAATTATCTCGATTAATGGCAGTAAAGAGGAGGACTTCTACCCATCCTTTGCTGAATGGCTTGTTGGTGAAGTCGAAGATGCCACCCACGCCGTTGCTCTCGGCGGAAATGTATTCGGCGGAAGATGGGGTACGCCGGATGTGATTGGCAAAAAAGAGCCCCACCCATTTGATGTTGTTAAGGGGGGAACCGAAATTGTGTCAGCCGAAATCAAATCGGACACAAGTCAACTCATCACGGCTTTCGGCCAAGCATGCGCTTACAAATTGTTCAGTCACAAATGTTATCTGGTGGTACCCAAGAATTCGTCAGAAGCGGACAAAAAGCGATTAGATTCGTTATGCCAATTGTTTGGCATAGGGCTGGTGTTGTTTAACGCCGACAACGCGGATAATCCGAATTATCAGATACGCGCGCGACCGCAAAAGCACGAGCCGGATTTGTTTTACACGAACGAAAATGTGAAAAAAGTGGAGAAGCTGTGGTCGCAGAACAAATGATGATGCGTGCGATTTTGTTACGCTGTTTGTTCAGCCGCGGTTTCCTTAATCAAACTCTCCGCCGGAATACCCAACTGCGCATGCAGGCGGCGAATCATCGGCAAGGTCAGCGGGCGTTTGCGGCTGAGAATTTCATCGACGCGGGCGCGGCCGCCAATCATCGGCGCCAGTTCTTTGGCGGTCATGCCCTTGCGCTCCATCTCAAACTTAATCGCCTCCACCGGGTCGGGGTGTTCCAGAGGATAATGCTTTTCCTCGTACGCTTCGATGAGCGTCGCCAGCACATCGAGTTGCTCGCCTTCCGCGCTGCCGGCTTTGGCGTCCATCAAAGACTCGACGGTTTTCAACGCCGCACGGTAGTCGGTTTCTGTCTTAATCTGTTTGATGTTCATGGCTTTCACCTCGGTTAAACGGTTTGCGCATCGATGCGGTCGTATTGCGCGTGAGTTCCGATAAAGCGAATATACACCACCCGATACGCGTAGTTAACCCACGCCACCAGCCGGTATTTGTTGCCGGCGATATTGAAAACCGCCCGCCCGTCTCTGAGAATGCTGGCATTGCCAAAATCGTATTTCAGTTGATTCGGTGACACCCAATCCGCCTGCCGGACCTGCTCATACCATGATAACAGCGGTTCTCTGGAATCCAAGTTTACCGGATTTTCCCAGAAATCCCTAAGCGTTGAACGAGCAATTATTCGCATCTAACCGTCGCCAGCCCGCGATTTGAGAATCTCCACCGCCGGCAACTTCGCGCCTTCCAACACGGCGAGGAACGCGCCGCCGCCGGTGGTGATGCGCGACATTTTACCCGCCAGGCCGTAGCGCTCGACCGCGGCCACGGTGTCGCCGCCGCCGACCACGGAGAAGGCCGCGGAGTCGGCGATGGCGCGGCCGACGGCCTCGGTGCCGGCGCCGAACGGCGGGGTCTCAAACGCGCCAACGGGGCCGTTCCAAACCACCGTGGCCGCGCCGTCGATAAGCGCCGCATAGCGCGCCACGGTGGCCGGACCGATGTCGAGAATACGGTCATCATCGCCGACATCGCCGACCGCTTTCACCGTCGCCGCCGCGCCGGCCGCCAACTCCGGCGCGACCACGACATCCACCGGCAACGCCACCGGCCGGCCGCGCGCCTCGGCCGCGCGCAGCATCTCGGCCGCGGCCGCGACTTGGCTGGCTTCGAGCAGCGACTTGCCGACCGGCTGCCCGGCCGCGCGCAGAAAGGTGTTGGCGATGCCGCCGCCGGGAATGAGTTGAGCGACGCGCGGCAACAGCGCCTCCAACGCCGCCAACTTGCCGGACACTTTGGCGCCGCCGACAATCGCCAGCAGCGGGCGTTTCGGTTCGTTCAACGCGCGGCCGAGCGCATCCAATTCCGCCAACAACAACGGGCCGGCGCAGGCCGCGGGCGCGTATTGCGCGACACCGTGCGTGGAGGCTTGCGCGCGGTGCGCGGTGGCGAATGCGTCGAACACGAACACATCGCAGAGCGCGGCGTAGCGTTTGGCGAGTTGCGGGGCGTTGGCTTTTTCGCCGCGGTTGAATCGCACATTTTCCAGCAGCGCGACTTCGCCGGGGTCGACAACCGGCGGCGCGTCCAAGTAGTCGACGCAGAGTTTGACTTCGCGGCCGAGCGATTGGCCGAGATGCCGCGCCACCGGCGCCAACGAAAACTCCGCCGCCGGCCGGCCTTCTTCCGGCCGGCCGAGATGCGACAGCGCGAACACCCGCGCGCCGGCCTCCGCGGCCTCGCGCAGCGTCGCCAACGCCGCATCGATGCGCCGCGCCGAAGTGATTTCACCGTCATCCAGCGGCACATTAAAATCGGCGCGAATCAAAACGCGCTTGCCGCTGAGGTCAAGCGCGCCCAGCGGCGTGATGGAATCAAACTGCATGGCGAGCGTGACGGTTATCCAAAACAACTGCGATTCAAAACAAGCGCGCGCATGAACGACGGAAAAAACCGCGGCGTTTAATCTCGCGCAAACGACAACTAAGAACAACTAAGCCGCGTTGAACAACGCCACGGTCGTATCCAACATGCGGTTGGAAAAACCCCATTCGTTGTCATACCACGCGCATACTTTCGCCAGCGTGCCGCCGGTGACGCGAGTCATGCCGGCGTCCACGGTGGCCGACAGCGGCGAGTGGTTGAAGTCGGCCGACACCAACGGCTCGTCGGTGTAGCCGAGCACTTTGCCGTCGGCCGCGGCGCGCAGCAAATCGTTTAACTCCGCGGCCGATGTCGCGCGCGCGGCGACGAAAGTTAAATCCACCAGCGACACATTGATGGTCGGCACGCGCACCGAGAAGCCGTCCAACTTGCCGTCCAACTCCGGCAGCACCATGCCGACCGCGGCCGCGGCCCCGGTTTTGGTCGGTATCATCGACTGCGTCGCCGAGCGCGCGCGGCGCAAGTCGCTGTGATAGACATCGGTCAGCACTTGGTCGTTGGTGTAAGCGTGCACGGTGTTCATCAAGCCATGCACGATGCCGACCGAATCGTTCAACGCTTTGGCGAGCGGCGCCAAGCAGTTGGTGGTGCACGAGGCGTTGGAAATCACCGTGTGCGCGGCGCGCAATGTTTCATGATTGACGCCGTAGACCACGGTCGCATCGACATCTTTGCCGGCGGGGGCCGAGACAATGACTTTCTTCGCGCCGGCTTTTATATGCGCGGATGCTTTGGTTTTGCTGGCAAAAAACCCGGTGCATTCATGCACGACATCGACGCCGAGGTCAGCCCACGGCAACTTGGCCGGGTCGCGCTCGGCGAACACCGCGATGCGCTCGCCTTCGACCATTAACGCATCGTCGGCGACTTCCACGCGGCCGGGGAATCGACCGTGCGCGGTGTCGTAACGCGTCAAGTGGGCGTTGCTTGCGGCGTCGCCTAAGTCGTTGATGGCGACGATGCGAATGTCATCGTAGTTGGATTCGTACTTCGCGCGCAGAATGTTGCGGCCGATGCGGCCGTAACCGTTGATGGCGACTTGGATGGTCATGAGTGGCTCCAATCGGATGGTATTAAACGGAAAACGGAAGAGAATTGATGACGACGGTGGCGACGGTGAAAAACAAACGCGGTTTTATGTGCGCGCCAACACTTCTTCCACGCATTCGGTCACGCGTTTGACGGTGATGTTGAACGCTTCGAACACATCCGCGGCGGGGGCTGATGCGCCGAAGGTGTCGATGCCAACCACCGCGCCGCGCGCGCCGACATAGTTGCGCCACGGCGCGGTGACCCCGGCCTCGACCGCCACGCGCGCGGTCACCGTCGGCGGCAACACCGATTCGCGGTACGCATCGTCTTGAGATTCGAAATGGTCCACCGACGGCAGCGACACCACGCGGATGCGCCGCGCCGGCAACGCCTCCGCGGCCTGCACCGCCAACGCCACTTCCGAGCCGGTGGCGATGATGATGGCTTCCGGTTCGCCGCCACCGCCACCGTCGCTACCACCGTCGCCACCGTCGCCACCGTCGCGCAACACATAACCGCCGCGCCGAATCATGTCGAGTTGCGCATCGTCGCGCGGTTGATGCGGCAACGACTGCCGCGACAACGCCAGCGCAAACGGCCGGTCAACCGACTCGCATGCCAACCGCCACGCGACCACGGTTTCCACCGCATCGCATGGCCGCCACAACGACAACCCCGGCAACAACCGCAAAGTCGCCAACTGCTCGACCGGCTGATGCGTCGGTCCGTCTTCGCCGAGGCCGATGGAGTCGTGGGTGAAAACGAAAATGCCCGGTACTTGCATCAGCGCGGCCATGCGCAGCGCGTTGCGCGCGTATTCCGAGAACACCAAGAAGGTGGCGGCGTATGGTTTGAAACCGCGGTGCGCGGCGACGCCGTTGACGAACGCGGCCATGCCGAATTCGCGCACGCCGAAATAAATGTAGTTGCCGTCGGCGTGGTCGCGGATGCTGCGCGACTTCGACCACAAGGTGAGGTTGGATTCAGCCAGGTCGGCCGAGCCGCCGATGAGTTCCGGCAGCGCCGCGCCGAATTTTTCCAGCGCGTTCTGCGACGCTTTGCGCGAGGCGATGTCCGCGGCCTCGGCGTTCACTTCGGCGACGGTTTTCTGCGCATGCGCGGCCCAGTCGGCCGGCAACGCGCCGGTGATGCGGCGGGTGAATTCGGCCGCGGCGTCCGGATGCTCGCGACCGTAAGCATCAAACCGCGCCTGCCATTCTTGCTCCGCGGCCGCGCCGGCGTCGACTGCATTCCACGCGTCGCGAATCGCGCTCGGCACTTCAAACGGCGCATGCGGCCAGTTCAGTTCGGCGCGCGCCAACGCCACTTCATCTTCGCCCAACGGCGCGCCGTGGCTGGACGCTTTGCCGGCTTTGTTCGGCGAACCGAAGCCGATGACGGTGCGGCAGATGAGCAGCGACGGTCGTTCGGTTTCGGCGCGCGCGGCGTCGATGGCCGCGGCCACCGCGGCCGGGTCATGGCCGTCCACCGCATCGACCACATGCCACCGATACGCGGCGAAACGCTGCGCGGTGTCGTCGTTGAACCAGCCCGACACTTCGCCGTCGATGGAGATGCCGTTGGCGTCGTAAAACGCGATGAGTTTGCCGAGGCCGAGCGCGCCGGCCAGCGAGCATGCCTCGTGCGAGACGCCTTCCATCAAGCAGCCGTCGCCGACCAACGCGTAGGTGAAATGGTCGACGATGGTGTGAGCGCCGCGGTTGAACTGCGCCGCCAAAGTGCGCTCCGCGGCCGCCATGCCGACCGCGTTGGCGAGGCCCTGGCCGAGCGGCCCGGTGGTGGTCTCGACGCCGGGCGTGTGGCCGTATTCCGGGTGGCCCGGGGTTTTGGAATGCAGTTGGCGGAAGTTTTTAATGTCGTCGATGCTTAAGTCATAGCCGCTCAAATGCAGCAGCGCATACAACAACATCGACGCGTGGCCGTTCGACAACACAAACCGGTCGCGGTCGCACCACGCGGGATTTTGCGGATTGTGCTTGAGGTAATCGCACCACAGCACCTCGGCCAAATCCGCCAACCCCATGGGCGCGCCGGGATGCCCGCTGTTCGCCCGTTGCACCGCGTCCATGCTGAGGGCGCGGATGGCGTCGGCTTTTTGGCGGCGGGTGACGGTGGTGGTGGACATCGCAAGTCAGGCGTTGGCGCGCTCGGGTTTCAGTTGCGGCGGCGGTGACGACGGTGACGGTGGCGACAGCGGCGACGGTGGTGGTGACGGCGGCGACGACGGTGGCGACGGTGATGACGGTGCCGGGCGCGGCGAAAAATCGAACGCCGCTATGGTAAATCAAACCGCCGCCGCGCGCAGTCGCAAACGACACAAATCCCGCAGTTTTTTCGCGGGGAGTCCGGCGCGGCTGGCGCGGTCAACCAGGGCCGGGCGTGGCCGGGCATCGCCGCCGCGCGCGGTCGCGGAAAATAGCGTAACATTCTTAATCGATTCGATTGACGGCCAAGTTCATGCCAAAACCAAGTCCCAAATGGAACCGCAAAGAAACGTTGGCGGCGTTCAACTTGTACTGTCGCATGCCGTTTCGCAAAGTCAACGCCCGCAACAAAACCATTATTGCGTTGGCGAGCAGACTCGGGCGCACACCGGCCGCGTTATCGATGAAGATGAGCAATTTGGCATGGCACGACCCGAACAACCCGAGCAGTTTA
The DNA here is from genome assembly GCA_028817405.1 of Gammaproteobacteria bacterium. Classification (GTDB taxonomy): domain Bacteria; phylum Pseudomonadota; class Gammaproteobacteria; order Arenicellales; family Poriferihabitantaceae; genus JAHRAW01. Next base: position 2,399 of record JAPPPS010000049.1, on the reverse strand, counting down.
AAGCGCGGCTCAAAGTTGGATGCGGAAATCTGGGCGCAGTTTTTCGCCGACCCCGACGCGGTGATTTTCGAGAGCGAACAAGCGGTCGCTTTTTATGAAAAACGGGCGGTTGAATCGCCGGTGGAAGTCGACGGCGACATGCAAATTCCGCCTGGGCGCGAACGCACACAACAAACGCGCGTACGCGTGGGCCAAGCGTTTTTTCGCCGCGCGGTATTGGCCGCTTATCAGGAGCAATGCTGCATCACCGGATTGGCGGTGCCGGACTTGCTTAACGCCAGCCACATAATCCCGTGGCGCGAGAATCGCGAGCGCGTCAACCCAAGCAACGGGCTGTGCTTGAACGCCCTGCATGACCGCGCATTTGACCGCGGCCTAATCACCGTCAGCGCCACCGGCATCGTCGAGGTGTCCGCCGAATTAATGACATGCGCGCCGACCGGCGATGCGCACCGCTTCTTAACCGATTCCCACGGCGCGAAGATTCAAATGCCGGATAAATTCAAACCAACTGCGGAATTTCTGGACTACCATAACCGCGAGATTTTCCTCGGCCGGTGAGGCGCGTTGTGGCGAATTCAAACCGGCGGCTTTTCCTTCAATCACATGGGAGAAGAATTGTTTGACTGCATTCGCCATGGATTTGATGCCGCCGCCGGCCCAATTAACTACAACGTAACTACAACGGCGAATACCCCGGCGTGGCGCCGCGCCCGCGCCCTGCAGCCGCCCCAATGTAATCTCTTCGCGGCCGCACGCGGCTACCCTCTACCACGCCCCAACCGGCGGCGCGGAGGGCCGGGTCAATCAATTCGGCGCGGGTTTCGGCTTCGTTCATGGATTCTTGGGTTTTCGATGGGTTAAATGTTTGATTTTTATAACATTTCATCGCTATTTGTCGATTTTCTCGGTTTGCGATTAAACAGGCAAGTGCTTGATTTGTAAAGAAATGGCTGAATTAACTCGCAAATTTGCTTTTAAGCACCCAAATCGTTGTATTTGCTGAATATTATTCCGCGAAACGGCCATTTTCAAGTTTGCTTTTAAGCACTCGACTTTCATGCCCAGAAAGGCAAATAGCACGCATACCGCAAGGACTGGCCGGTAGGCGTATCATCCCGCGCAACTTCGATTATCATGCGCCAATGACCGACCACCCCAAGAAAACCATGAACACAATTTACATTGTCGCCATCGGCGGCGAATACACGCAAAGCCTGTGGGCCAAGGACAGCATCAAAGCGTGGGAAAATTATTGCGACCGGCATGATTTGCACTTGCATGTGCAGACCAAGTCGCTTTTTCCGTTCAAGGAGAAAACCCGAATGCCGCATTTCGAGAAGTTTGGCTTCCTCAATCAAGATTTCGCCGGCAGCATATTGATTGTCGACATCGATTCCATCCCGTCGCCGCATGCGCCGGATGCGTTTGCGTTGCATAGCGACAACAACATCACTTGCCGCGTGAGTCCATACTGGCATCGAAACCATTCCAGTTTCGGGTGGTGCGATGCTAAAAAATTGCATGCGCTCCGGTGGCCCCGATTCAAAGATGTGAAAAAGGGCGAGGGACGCTGGCCCGACGGTGATTTGTGGTTTTTTGTCAGCGGCGGCATCATGTTGGCGCCGTCAAATGTTCAGAACATGTTCCGGGAAAACCACGCCAGAATCATGCAGGAGACGCCCGCATGGAATTTTTCCTTGGACGAGGGCGTGTGGGCTTTTTGGATTGCCAAATTCAATCGAGAATTCGACCTGGGCGTTGACGCTTTCGACCCTTGGAAATGGGCCGTACCTTCCGGGTCGCGATACTTTGCGCGCGGACAAGTCATGCCGGTTGATTGCTATACGGTCAACTTCCATGTCAGAAAGTCGTTGTCTCGTCAGTACACAAAGCGCTACTTTTTGGATTCCATCAACGGCGTTTTGGCCGCAACGGTGTTATGGGGAATCCGCGCGCTGTTTGCATTGCGACCGATGCACGCGCATCTGATGCTGCGCCGGGCGGCATCATTCGCGCTCCGTACCGCGCGCAAAATCGTCCGCCATCTCGCCCCCCCCCCGCGATAACGCCTATCCCGCGCTTGGCTTTTGCCACCCAATTCGCGTGCCGGTCGCCGAGGTGACATATCTTTGCGCTGCGGGTTCTCTCCCCACAACTCCACCGTGGGGACGGCGCGTTGCTCATTCTCGTCCGCCGCGTCGAATTCACCGTCATACCATTCTTGCGTGGCGTTGCAAGGCCGCGATGACTTCTTTCACTTTCATCTCGATGCCTCGTTAGGTTGTCGCTCAACAGCGATGGTTTGCGCGGCATCGCGGGTGGAAACATCGCCGCGCGGTTAGTCACAACGGCGAATACCCCGGCGTGGCGCTGTGGGCGCGCAGCCAGTCGTGCCA
>JAPPPS010000125.1 GCA_028817405.1 Gammaproteobacteria bacterium | reverse complement strand
TTGCGCACCCAGTCAACGCCGCCGAGGTGGAAATTTATGCGCCATTGCCGGGGGAATTGGAGGCGGTTTTGCGGGATTTGTGAGGAGTTGCAACGCCCGCCATTCCAGGCTTTTCGCCCGCGACTCTTGCCCCGACCCTTGCCCCGACTCTTGCCTCGACCCTTGCCGCGACTCTTGCCCCCACCCTTGCCCCGACTCTTGCCGCGACCCTTGCCCCGACTCTTGCCTCGACCCTTGCCCCCACCGCCACGCCCGCGGTCTCCCCTATCGCCACGCCCGCAGTCTGTTAAGCGGGCGCAGCGTCTTTTTGGCGAACAAGGGATTGCGGCGCGCTTTTGACGCCGAGATGCGCTTCGGTCATGCCGGCCGGCGGCCCGCGCGCAGCCTATTTGCGCCGCCGTTTATTCTGCTACACTCCAACCGTCTCCCGCGCGCCGCGCAACGCCCAACCGCCATGAAATCAACCGCCGGCAACCTCGATTTGCACGCCGCCCGCGCGGCCAAGAACGACGAGTTTTACACCCAGCGCGCCGACATCGAGGCGGAGTTGTTTTACTACCGCAAATACTTCGCCGGCAAAACCGTGTATTGCAACTGCGACGACCCGACCGCGAGTCATTTTTACGCTTACTTCCGCGACAATTTCAAGTTTCTTAAACTGCGCAAAGTCATCGTCGCCACCTACCGCAATCCGGACCCGCACGCGCGCCGTTGCCAAACCGACCTCATCGCCGAGGAACGGGAAAAGTATGCGGCGAAAAAAGCCGAGAAGGCGAATCAGCCGGCCGCGCCAATCAAACAACGGCAAGCGGTGTGCATTGAATACACCGGCAACAAGACCGGCCGGCCGCGTACGATGCGCGGCGACGGTTGGTACCACGGCGGTGACTTTCGCAGTAAAGAATCCATCGCGTTGTTGAAGCAAGCGGACATCGTTTGCACCAATCCGCCGTTTTCTTTATTCCGCGAATATGTCGCGCAGTTGTTCGAATACAAAAAGGAATTTTTGATTCTTGGCAGCCTCAATGCAATTTCCTACAAGGAAATTTTCCCGTTGCTGAAAACTAATCAAATGTGGTTGGGGATGAACAACGGCGCGAAAAAATTCGCCGCGCCGGCGCACGCGGAAAAATTCCATTCCGTCGAGGACGGTGTAAAATTCATGCACATGGGCAATGTGTTTTGGTTCACCAATTTGGACCACGACAAACGCCATGCCGATTTACGCAAGCGACTGTACCGAAAATACGACTCGAAGAAATATCCGAAGTACGACAACTACGACGCGGTTGAAGTGTCCAAAGTCGCCGACATTCCGCTGGACTATGACGGCGTGATGGGCGTGCCGATTACTTTTATGGACAAATACAACCCGGAGCAGTTTGAGGTGTTGGGGTGCGCCGGAAAAGAAGGTTTCGGGTTAAACAGCCACAAGTTTTATGACGAATTTGTCGAAGTTCGCCAAAACGGCAAACTGACCGGCAGTTCGGGGAAGAAAACCAACGGAAACGCCGTCATGAAAGGCAAGCCAACCAAGGGCAACTACTTCCAAAAGGGGGATGAGTTTGTCCATTCTCTCTATGGGCGAATTTTCATTCGCCACAAACACCCACGAGATTAACCGATGAAAACGAAAGCCTTTAACCCGCCGATGAGCGTCGCCCGTTTGGTCGACGGTTATCAAGACACCACCCGCACCGTCAACCAAGAGGACAGTTCGGACCCGGGGCGAATCGTCGGCCTCGGCGGCAAACTCAACATCCGCCCACCGTATCAGCGCAACTTCGTTTATGAAGGCGGCGACTTGCACGAAGTGCTGCGCACCGTGAGCCACGGGCATCCGCTTGGCGTGATGTATTGGATGAAAAACGCCGACGGCGGTTATGAAGTGTTGGACGGCCAGCAGCGGATTATTTCCATCGCGCAGTTTGTCGCCGAGCAACGGTTTTCCTGCGGCGGTTTGTTTGGTTACGCGAAAGACGAAGTCAAGACCTTCGGCTCGCTGGCGGCCGCGGAACAACAAGCGATAATGAATTACCAATTGCTGATTTATGTCTGCGAAGGCGACGACCGCGAGCGCGAGGAATGGTTCAAAACCATCAACATCAAAGGCAAGGAGTTGTCCGACCAGGAACGCCGCAACGCAATTTACCACGGCGCATGGCTGGACGACGCCAAAGAACGGTTCAGTTGGAACAACTGCCCGGGTTACCGCAAAGGCCACCCGTATATCAGCGGCGCGGTCAAGGTTAACCGCCAGGGTTATCTGCAAAAGGCGATTGAATGGGCCGCGCGCGGCGGCGGCCGGGCCGGCCAAAGCGGCGAGGCCGCGCTCACCGATTACATGGCGAAGCACCGCAACAAAAAAGACGCCAAGGCGTTGTGGAGTTATTTCTGCGCGGTGATTGACTGGGTGGAGGCGGTTTTCCCGGAGTATTTCCCGGCCATGAAAAGCGCGGACTGGGGGGAATTGTATCACCAGCATAAAGACGGCAAGCACGAAGCGAAAGCCAAAAAATACGCCGCGCGCATCAAGAAACTGATGGCCGACGAAGATGTGAGCAGCAAAGCCGGGATTTACGAATATATTTTGACCAGGCATGAGCGTCACTTGAACATCCGCGCTTTTACCGATGTCGACCGCCAATCGGTGTTCGCCAGACAGAATAAAAAATGCAACGCCTGCAACAAACCGTTCGCACTGAAAAAACTGCAAGCCGACCACATCCGACCATGGAGCGAAAACGGCCCCACCATCCTGGACAACTGCCAACTGCTCTGCACCGAATGCCACGCCGACAAAACCACGAAACAAACACGCGAACGAAAGAAATAACGCGCTAAAGTCTTTCATCGCCAAGGACGGCAAACGAACAAGGCGGCGGGGATTTCATAAACCGCGGACGCGCTCAATCGCCACTCCGGACTGGATCCGGAGTCCAGAGTCTTTATCTTTTGTCGCTTCCTCGCGACTCAATTAAAGCATGCCCCCGCCCACGAGCGGGGGACTCTGTTGTCATGTCAAACCCCGCGTTTTTAGGGGGTTTTGGCGGTTTGCTTTGGTTCATGCTGCGATGGGGTGCGCGGGCGATGAGGTGTCGGTCGCGGCGGCGGGTTGGCCGGCGGCCGCATCAGCGGCGGGTTGGTTGGCGTTCGCCGCGGCGCCGGCATTCACATCGGCGGCCACATCGGTGGCGTTTGCGGTGTTGGGGGCGCAACGGCTGCGCCAGTCGGCTTGGTAGGGCTGGCCGCGTTTGACCACGCCGAACATCT
>JAPPPS010000058.1 GCA_028817405.1 Gammaproteobacteria bacterium | reverse complement strand
TCTTCGGCCCCGGCGCAAATATCCTCAAAGCCGCGGAGACCGTATTGGACGCAATCGAATCGAGAGTCGACCAAGTTTCCGACACTATCGAGGAAAAAGGTCGGATGGATAAAGGGGATTACATTCATCTCCGGAATAAATATATGCCGGAAGACTTGCGACACATTTTTGTATTCGAATCACCGCCATCGTCCGGTTCGTATTTTTATGACGAGACCGGCGATAAATCCGAACAGTTTTTTAGCGTGTTGATGAAATTCTTAAATTTCATGCCGACCAACAAACGCGAGGGACTCGAATACTTTGCTCGATGCGGGTATTTGCTCGTAGATGCAACCTACGAGCCGATAAACGACATCAAAGGGAATTTAGACAGGGGGAGAAAACTCCTGACCGCTGTTCCCGCCTTAATCGCGGACCTGGAAAGCGTAGACCCGGCGAAAAAAGCGCCGCTGATTCTGGTTAAGAAAAGCGTTTGCATGTTTTTGGAACCTTTGCTTAAGCAAGCGGGTTTTAATGTGCTGAATAACGGCGTGATATTGCCTTTCCCCGTTCCGTATCAACAGAAGCGATTTTTTGAATTGATCGCCCAACTTCACGCGCCCAACCAACCCCATGCATAAAATCATCGAATAGTTGGAAAAGCGCACCCGCGCCAAGCAAGGCGGCGGCGCGCTTCGCCGTTATTCCACCGGCGGTGGAATTAGGACCAGTTTGCCGGTGTGTTTTTTGGCGAGGAATTCGGTTTGTGCGGCGGCGATTTTGGCGAGCGGCCAGGCGCGCGCGACTAACGGGCGGATGGCGTTGCGCTCGATGCATCTGACGAGGTTGTCGAACACGATGTCGTCTTGGAAGGTGCAGCCGAGCAGGGTCAAGTCTTTGAGATACAGCGTGCGCGCATCCAACTCCACCAGCGGGCCGGCGATGGCGCCGGCGACCGCGTACCGCCCGCCTTTGCGCAGCACATCGAGAAGTTGCGGCCAGCGGCGGCCCGCGACCAAATCAACCACGACATCGACCGACTCCGCGCCCAATTCGGCGCTCAAATCGGCATCGCGCTCGACCAACCGCTCCGCCCCCAACGCGCGCACTTCGTCGAACTTCGCGGCCGCGGCTTGGGCGATGACCGCGGCCCCGCGCACCCGCGCCAACTGCACCGCCGCGGAGCCGACGCCGCCGGAGGCGCCGGTGACCAGCAGCGTGTCGCCGTCGCCGACCGCCGCGCGGTGCAGCAGGTTCTCGGCGGTGGAATAGGCGCACGGAATCGACGCCAACTCGGCGTCGCTCCAGTCGCAGTTGACCGCCCAAGTGTCGGCCGCCGGGGCCTTGACGAACTGCGCGAATCCGCCGTCGCATTCCGAGCCCAAGGTTTGGCATTCGAAGGCGCGGAAGTCGGAGTAGCCGCGCATCATCGACCGCACCAACACGCGCTCGCCGATGCGCGATTGGTCCACGCCGCCGCCGGCCGCGACGATGCGCCCGCACACATCCGCGCCCTGAATGCGCGGGAATTGCAGCGGCCCGTCCCAGCCGCCGTCCGCGGCGTTGGCTTGCGTGAAGCCGGCCGCGCCGCCGGATGCGGTGGCCGCGTCGACCGCCTTGGAATACCACGCGGTGCGGGTGTTGATGTCGGTGTTGTTGATGCCGGCTGCGCCGACTTGAATTAGCACCTCGGTGTTGCCAGGCCGCGGCACCGGTACATCGGTACGGTATTCCAACTGGTCGAGGCCGCCGTGACCGGTGAGATACACCGCGGCCATGGTGGTGGGGATGGTCATGGTTTGTTGCTTGAACGGTAATTTTAAATTGAACATGTCGCGCGGCGCGTGGTCGCGTTTTTACCAACAACTATAACCCCCATCCGCGACCACGATGGCGCCGGTCATTAAACTGGCGGCGTCGGAGGCGAGGAAGTGTACGATGGATGCGATTTCATGCGGCTGGCCGACGCGCGCCATCGGCGTCATGTCTAACCATGTTTGGTACATCTCGGTGTCCTGCATGCCGAACTTGGTCAGCGGGGTTTCGATATAAGTCGGGGCCACGGCGTTGACGCGCACACCGCGCGCGGCCCATTCGGCGGCCAATGATTTGGTCAAGTGATGCACCGCGGCTTTGGATGCGTTGTAGAACGACTGCGGCTGCGGTTTGTTGACGATGAGGCCGGACATGGAGCCGATGTTGACGATGGCGCCGCCGCCGGCTTCCAACATGCGCCGGCCGAACGCGCGGCAGCACCAGAACACGCCGTCCACATTGACGCGCATGTGATGCCGCCAGTGTTCGTCGCCGGTGTCTTCGGCGCGCACATCGCTGACCGCGACGCCGGCGTTGTTGACCAAGATGTGAATGTTGCCGTGTTTGCCGGTCAACTCGGCGGCGGTTTGTTCCACGGCGTTTGAGTCGGTGACATCCATGGTGACGGCCGCGGCGGTGACGCCATTGAGCGCGAGTTCCGCGGCGGTGGACTCGGCCGCGGCGGCGTTCATGTCGGCGATGATGACGGACGCGCCGGCCTCGCCCAACGCGGCCGCGCAGGCCGCGCCGATGCCCTGGCCGGCGCCGGTGATGAGCGCGGTGCGGCCGCTTAAGTTGAGTTTCTGCATGTACATGTTAGACGGCCTCGCCGCTGGCGTTGAAGCGGTGGATATGTTCATCCGCCGGCGTGAGATATACCTTGTCGCCGGGCGCGGCGGCGAACTCGCCGGGCGCGCGTACGGTGACCGTGACGCCGTCGACGCTCGCGTACAAAAAAGTGTCGGAGCCGAGATGCTCGGCGATGGCAACGATGCCATGCCATGCGCCGCCGGCCGGCGGGGTATGCGACAAGTGGATGTGTTCGGGGCGGACACCGATGGTATGCGCGTCAAAACCATGGACAAAATCGCCGCCCAATAAATTCATCTTCGGCGAGCCGATGAAGCCGGCGACGAAAGTGTTGGCCGGCCGGGTGTACAGTTGCAGCGGCGTGCCGATTTGCTCGATGCGCCCGGCGTTCAACACCACGATTTTATCGGCCATGGTCATCGCCTCCACCTGGTCATGCGTGACATAAATCATGGTCGCGCGCAATGACTGGTGCAGTTGGCCGAGTTCAATGCGCATGTTGACGCGCAGCGCGGCGTCGAGGTTGGACAGCGGCTCGTCGAACAAAAACGCTTTCGGCTCGCGCACTATCGCGCGGCCGATGGCGACGCGCTGACGCTGGCCGCCGGAGAGTTGGCCGGGGCGGCGGTGCAGGTAGTCGCTGAGGTTCAAGGTCGCGGCCGCGGCGTTCACTTTGGCGGCGATGGCGCGCGCATCCAGGCCGGCCATTTTCAGCGGGAAGGCGATGTTGTTCGCGACGCTCATGTGCGGATAGAGCGCGTAGGATTGGAACACCATCGCCAGTTCGCGCTTGGCCGGCGGCGTGGCGGTGGCATCCACGCCGTCGATGGCCACGCGCCCGGCGGACACATCTTCCAAGCCGGCGATGAGCCGCAACAGCGTCGACTTGCCGCAGCCGGACGGCCCGACGAACACCACGAACTCGCCGTCGCCGACGCTTAAGTCGACATCGGCAACGGCGGTAAAGTCGCCGAAATGTTTGGTAACGCCGGTTAAAGTGATTGCGCCCATTTGGTTTGTCCGTCTATCCGCCGACTACCCGCGATTTAACCATTAAGGTCGCAACCGATAAAATTGCGCCCACGCCGCACGGGGTTCAATAGCAAAGCGCCATTATAACCGCAACCGCGCGGCCGCGAACATCGCGGTTTGGCGGGGTTATTTGTTTATAATCGCGCGAATGGTTTGCCGGGTTTGGCGTTGATGAATCTTCTTGCACTTGGTTTGAATCACGAGACCGCCGGCGTGGCGTTGCGCGAGCGGGCGGCGTTTAGCGCGGAGGCGTTGCGGCCGGCGTTGCGCGAGTTGACGGCCGGCGCGGCCGATGAGGCGGCGATTTTGTCCACCTGCAACCGCACCGAAATTTATTGCGGCGCGAATGACGACGGCGCGGATTTTGGCGACGGCGACCAGCGGGTGCGCGACTGGTTCAGTCGGCGCACCCATCTCGGCCTCGACATTATCGACGCCAAAACTTACACCCTGCACAACGAACAAGCGGTCAAGCACGCTTTCCGGGTCGCTTCCGGGCTCGATTCCATGGTCATCGGCGAGCCGCAAATTCTTGGCCAGATGAAAGCCGCGTTCCACGCCGCGGCCACCGCGGGGGCCACCGGCAAGGTGCTTAACCGGTTGTTTCAGCACACTTTTTCGGTCGCCAAGCAGGTGCGCACGCACACCGCCATCGGCGTCAATTCGCTGTCCGTGGCGCGCGCCGGGGTGGGCTTGGCGGAGCGGGTTTTCACGCGGTTGAGCGAGCAGACCGCGCTGCTGATTGGCGCCGGCGAGACCATCGAATTGGTTGCCCGCCACCTGCGCGAGACCGGCGTCGCCAAACTGCTCATCGCCAACCGTTCGCTCGCCAAAGCGCGCACCGTGGCGCGCGGCGTCGGCGGCGAAGCGATGGCGCTCGGGGAAATTCCCGCGCACTTGGCGCGCGCCGACATCGTGGTGTCGTCGACCGCCAGCACGCTGCCGATTCTCGGCAAGGGCGCGGTCGAGCGCGCGTTGGCGGCGCGCCGCCACAAGATGATGTTCATCCTCGACTTGGCGGTGCCGCGCGATGTCGAGCCCGAGGTCGGGCAACTGCGCGATGTGTATTTATACACCGTCGACGATTTGCAATCGGTGGTCGAGCGGCACCGCGGCTTGCGCCAGGACGCGGCGGTGGAAGCCGAGGCGATTATCGACTTGCAGGTGGTGCGCTTCATGCGCTGGATGCGCTCGCTGGACGCGGTGCCGGTGATTCGCCAGTTGCGCGATGCGTTGGATGCCACGGCCCGCCTCGAGGCCGACAAAGCGGCGCGCCGCATCCGCGGCGGCGACGACCCGCAGGCGGTGGTGCGGCAGTTGGCGGCCACCCTCAGCGGCAAGTTCGCGCACCACCCCAGCCGCGCGTTGACCCAAGCCGGCAGCGATGGCCAGGATGAATTGCGTACCGCGGCGCGACGCTTGTTTGGTTTGAAACGCTGAGGGCGGCGACGGTTCCGCCGGCGACGGTCAACCGTCAACCGTCACCGCCGGCGCCGGCGACGGTTAACCACCGCCGGCGACTCCACCGTCACCAACAAACCCCAAACCCCAAACCCCAATGAACCCCGCCACCCTCGACAAACTGCAGCGCTTAGCCGAGCGCCTCGAGGCGATTAACGCGCAGTTGGCGGAGCCGAAAGTCATCGCCGACTTGCCGCAGTTTCGCCGCCTGTCGATTGAACGCGCCGGCATCGAGCCGCTGGTTGAGGCGTTCGCCGCCTACCGCCAACTCGCGCAGCAGTTGGCAGACGCCCGCGCCATGTTAGACGACGCCGACGCCGCCATCCGCCAGTTGGCGAAAGAGGAAATCCCGGCGCTGGAGCAGGCGGCGCGCGAATCCGAGGCCGCGTTGCAGGCGCAACTGACGCCGGCCGACCGCGACGACGGGCGCAACATCTTCCTCGAAATCCGCGCCGGCACCGGCGGCGACGAAGCGGCGTTGTTCGCCGGCGATTTGTTCCGCATGTATCACGCGTACGCCGAGGCGCGCGGCTGGACGGTGGAAATCGTCAGCCGCAGCGAGGGCGAACACGGCGGCTACAAGGAAATCATCAGCCGCGTCGCGGGGGCCGCGTGGTCGCGGCTGAAGTTTGAGTCCGGCGCGCACCGCGTGCAGCGCGTGCCGGAGACCGAATCGCAGGGACGGATTCACACTTCCGCTTGCACCGTGGCGGTGCTGGTCGAAGCCGATGAGATGGACGCGATTGAAATTAACCCGGCCGACTTGCGCGTCGACACCTACCGCGCGTCCGGCGCCGGCGGCCAGCATGTCAACAAAACCGACTCCGCGGTGCGCCTGACGCACCTGCCGAGCGGCGTGGTGGTGGAGTGCCAGGACGAGCGTTCGCAGCACAAAAACCGCGCGCGCGCCATGGCGGTTTTGAAGTCGCGCCTGCGCGAAGCCGAGGTGCAAAAACAACGGCGCGAGGAAGCCGACACGCGCAAACTGCTGGTCGGCAGCGGCGACCGCTCGCAGCGCATCCGCACCTACAACTTCCCGCAGGGGCGCGTCACCGACCACCGCATCGGCCTGACTTTGCACAAACTCGACGCCATCTTAGCCGGCGACTTGGACCCGGTGATTGACCCGCTGCTGGCCGAACACCGGGCCGGGTTGTTGGCGGCGGAGAAATCCGGCGGCGAATGAGGCGGGGGATTTTGACCGCGGAATTGCGCGCGCCCGGGTCGACCGAAACCGCGGCGACGGTCGCCGATTTGCTGCGCGAGGCGCGCGATTGCCTGGCTGCGGCCGGCGACGGCGACGGTGACGGTGACGGCGTCGACGGCGACGGTGACGATGCAATCGACGCCCGAGTCGACGCCGAGGTATTGCTGTCGCACGCCGCCGGACTCCCCGTCGCAACGCAGGTGGCGGCCGCCGGCCGCCGGGTGCCGGCCGCGCCGGCCGCCGCGTTCCGGGCGTTGGTGGCGCGCCGGGCGGGCGGCGAACCGGTCGCGTATCTGACCGGGCGCAAAGCATTCTGGTCGCTGGAATTGACGGTGACACCGGCGGTATTAATCCCGCGCCCGGAAACCGAGTTGTTGGTCGAGACGGCGTTGGCGTTCGCGGCCGGCCGGCGCGGCTCCCGGCGTTTTCGCGCGCTGGAACTCGGCACCGGCAGCGGCGCGGCGGCGCTGGCGTTGGCGCGCGAATTGCCCGACGCCGCCATCACCGCCACCGACTCCTCCGCCGCCGCGCTGCAAGTGGCGCGCGCGAATTATCGGCGGTTGCGGGCCGCGGCCGGTGCTGCCGCGCGGACCGCGGCCGGCGATTCTGCTCGGACCGTGGCCGGTGCTACCGCGCGGTCCGCGGTCGGCGATTCCGCGCCGCCCGGCCTCGGCGCGGTTGAATTCCGCCTCGGCGACTGGTTCAACGCGCTGCCGGCGTCGTCGAGATTTGACCCGCCATCGCGTTCAAGATTCGACCTCATCGTCTGCAACCCGCCATACATCGCGCCCGGTGACCCGCACCTGCAGCGCGGCGACCTGCGCTTCGAACCGCGCGCGGCGTTGGTGTCAGCGAACCACGGTCTCGCCGACTTGGAAAAAATCATCGCATCCGCGCCGCCGCACTTAAACCCCGGCGGAATGCTGCTGCTGGAACACGCCCACACCCAAGCCGCGGCGGTGCGCGAAATGTTCTCGCGCCACCGCTTCACCGTCATCGCCACCCACCACGACCTCGCCGGCCACGCGCGCGTGACCGGCGGCACTTAATTCCGCGGCGCCCCACCGCCACGCCCGCGTTCTGTTAAGCGGGCGCAGCGTCTTTATTCCCGGCCCCGGTTTTTCGCTATACTCCCGCCGCTTTCACTGCCGCCGCCCGGCCCATTTCCATGCCCGCCCTCCAATTCCACGACCGCAGCGTCGGCGAAATTCTTGCCGGTATCCGCGAAACCAGCGCCCATCCCCGTCAGCAAGGCGCGCGCTTTGAAGAACTCTTCCTCAAAGCCGCGCCGTTGATTCCGGATTTGGAAATCGCAAAAATCTGGCGCTGGGCTGACTGGCCGGACTTGGCGCGGCACGAATTCCCCACCCAGGACATTGGCATCGACCTGGTCGGGGAGACCGTCGCCGGCGCGTTAGTCGCCATGCAATGCAAGTGCTACGCCGCCGACCACCGTGTCGGCCGCGACGACATCAAAAACTTCATCGCCGCCGCCGCGCCGAAAATTTTCCCCCTGCGCTGGTTCATCGCCACCAGCGATTACACCGCGGTCGCCGAGAAATTAATCAAGCAAAACGACATCCGCGTCGTGGACTTCCGCGAGCATCTCGCGCTCCAGTTCGGCGCGCCCAAACCGCCGCGCCGGCCGCTGCCGTTGCAACAGGACGCCATCGACGCGGTGGTGCACGGTTTTGAAAAATCCGGCCGCCACCGCGGCCGATTAATCATGGCTTGCGGCACCGGCAAAACTTTCACCGCCTTGCGCATCGCCGAACAACTCGCGCCCGGCCCCGGCGCGGCGATTTTGTTCATCGCGCCGTCCATCGCCCTGGTCGCGCAAGCGCGGCGCGAATGGTTGGCGCACACCCGCCGCCCGCTGGCCTGCACCGTCATCTGCTCCGACAAAACCGCCGGGCGCACCGCCGCCGAGGACATCGGCGCCTTTGAGATCACCTGCGAAGTCACCACCGACCCGGCGCGCATCGCGGCCGCGCTTGGCGCAAAAATCCCCGCCGACACCGCCCGCGTCGTGTTCTGCACCTACCAATCGCTCGACAAACTCAGCGCCGCGCAAGTCGAACACAAGGCCGCGGCGTTTAACCTCGCCATCATCGACGAAGCGCACCGCACCACCGGCTACCTCGACGAATCCCGCGCCGGCCAGTTCCAAATCATTCACGACCGCGAAAAAATCCGCGCCGACCGCCGCCTGTACATGACCGCCACGCCGCGCATCTACGATGTCAGCAAAAGCAAAACCGACGACACCGCGCACATCGTGGACATGAACGACGAGACAACCTACGGCCGCGAATTCTACCGCTTGAGTTTTAAGAAAGCCGTGGAAGCCGGCATGCTGTGCGACTACCGCGTCATCGCGCTCGGCATCACCGAGGACAGCATGAGCGACAACCTAAAAACCATCCTGCTGCAACTCAACGACGACATCGGCGGCGTCGGCAAGGCCGCGGATGAGCAGGCCTTTCTCGCGCTCGGCGCCATCGCGCTTGCCATCAACGGTGTCGTGGAAGGCAAAAACGCGCCCGGCGTCCTTGCCCGCACCATCGCCTACGCCAGCAACATCCGCCGCTCCCGGTGGTTCGCCGGCGCGTTAGGCGGCGCCGGCGACGGCAAGAACCGGGAGTTCGAAGAAAAGGTGAGCCGCGTGGCTGCGCAGATGAAACGCTGGGTCACCAGCGCGCGCAAAAAGCAAGACGGCGAATCGGAGTCGGATGCCCGCGCCCTCCCCATCACCGCCGAACACCTCGACGGCAGCAGCAGCGCATTAAGGCGCAACGCCGCCCTGCGCGACTTGAACTCGGATGCCGGC